>DATNFJ010000088.1:0-19581 GCA_035606455.1 Sphingomicrobium sp. | reverse complement strand
AGGACGATCGCGCCGTTATTTCCGGTGTCGGTGGGCTCACCAGCAATCTCGAATTGCTGAAGCGGGTGCGTGCGCAGCGGCCGGACGCCTACATCATGTACAAGCCGCATCCGGACGTCGAAGCCGGGCACCGTCCCGGCGCCATTCCCAGGGACATCTGTCTATCCGTCGCGGACGAGATAGTCGCCAGTGAACCGATTTCGGCCCTTCTTGATCTTGCTGACGAGGTTCATGTGAACACGTCGCTCGCAGGTTTTGAAGCGTTGATGCGGGACAAACCCGTGACGACCTATGGCGTGCCTTTTTACTCGGGATGGGGACTCACGCGCGACGTTGGACCGGTGCCGTCGCGCCGGACCACTCGCCGTACGATCGATGAACTCGTCGCCGCGGTGCTGCTACTCTACCCTCGGTACCTCGATCCGGTGACCGGGCTGCCATGCCCCGCCGAGGTGCTGGTCAGGCGCCTGGCCGAACCGCAGGCGCGCCGGCGCGAGGGGATCGTTGTTCGCCTCCGCAAACTTCAGGGGAGCTGCAGACGCGGTCTTGCTGCGTTGCGGAGGGCTCAATGAGCAAGCGGCGCGCTTTCGTGTTTCTCCAGGGACCGCCAGGCCCGCTGTTCCGCCGGCTCGGCGCCGCAGTCGCTGAAGCCGGATTTCCGGTTTACCGGATCAATCTCAGCGGCGGCGATCAATATGACTGGCCCGACGGGGCGATCAATTTCCGCGGACGCTTTTCCGAATGGCCGGTGTTCTTCGACAAGTTCCTGCGCGAGCACGCGATCACGGACTTGGTGCTGTTCGGCGACTGCCGCCCCTATCATGTGTCGGCGCATGGGATGGCCGTGCTGCGGGATGTTCGGACTCACGTGCTCGAGGAGGGCTATTTGAGGCCCGACTGGATGACGTTCGAGCAGGAAGGCGTGAATGCCCGCTCGTCGCTGAGCCGGGACAAGAACTGGGTACGCCAGGAAGCGATGCGGCTTCCCCCCGTGGCGGTCTATGCACCCATAACGGCGAGCTTCCGCCGCCGTGCCCGGGACTCCTACCGGCATTATCATCACGTATTCGACGGCCGTCTTCGCTTTCCTCACTATCGTTCCCACCGGTCCGGTTCGATCGTGATGGAAGGCTTCGGCTGGCTATGGCGGCTCGCACGCAGGACGAGCCGCGAAGCCGCTGCCGAGCGTACCTTGGTGGGCCTCGAGACCAAGCCCCTGTTTCTTTTCCCGCTCCAGCTTTCGGGCGATTATCAGATTCGCGCCCACTCCCCGTTCCCGGACATGCAAAGCGCAGCAAGCTACGTCATCGAGAGCTTTGCCGCACATGCCGCTTCGGAGCTCCATTTGCTGCTCAAGGCACATCCGCTCGATTCCAGCTTCTACAACTGGAAGCGCTTCGTTCGGCATCATGCCCGGAGACTGGGCCTCGAAGGCCGGCTCCATTTCATCGACGGCGGCGACCTTGAAGACATGGTCGAAACCGCTCGTGGGCTCGTCTGTGTGAACAGCACATCGGCTACGCTGGCGCTCGCCGCGGATACGCCAGTGTGCACCATCGGCGACGCCATTTACGATATGCCCGGCCTCACCCATCAGCAGCATCTCGACAGCTTCTGGAACAATCCCACCGTTCCGGAGGCGGGCCTTTATCGGGCATTCCGTCGCATACTGGTCGACCGCTGCCTGGTGCGCGGTGGTCTCGCCAGCGAATCGGCGGTTACAATCCTGGTCGAATCGATGATGGAGCGGCTGCACCAGAACCGAGACTCGTCAGCCACTGGTCGACAATTCGAAAGTGCATTGCCCAATCGAAGCGACGGAAGCTCTGGATTCGCTCCAGCTGGGCGGCTCGTGCGGCGCTCTCCGGGCGCGCATAGTCGAGGATAGCTGCTTCCCACGCACCCGCGTCGGTGGGACTGACCAGGAGCGGAACGCCCTGGCCGATCTCGTGGAACGCCGGCAGGTCGCTCGCAATCACCGGCACCCCGATGGAGAGGGCCTCGACGAGCGGCAATCCGAAGCCTTCGGCATTGCTCGGGAAAAGTGCCGCGCGCGAAGCGACCAGATGCCGTGCAAGCTCTTGATCCGAACAATTGCCAAGTTCGATCACGTGGCCGCGGAGGGTCTCGTCCCTGTCGAGAATCTCGAAGACGCCCTCAGCTTGCCAGCCTCTTTGTCCAATAATCAGCAGCCTCGGAGCGTCTGCACCGAGCCGCGCAACGAGCCTCGACCAGATTTCGAACAGCAATAGATGGTTTTTCCGGCCTTCGATCGTACCGAGCGCTAGGAAGGTGGGGCGCTCCGCGGCGGGCAGGTCAGGGGCGCTCGCCGATAGCGCCGTGCAGCCAAGCCAGGCCGCTACCGCCGGTGGAACGGGCAGGGCTTCCTCGTCGGCAAATTGCATAAGGGCGTCCAGCGTCGTCCGGCTGTTGCAAATCACGCCCGATCCAGTCTTGAGGACAGTGCGCATTCGCTCGCGATGGATTTCGGCCTCGCCGGCGCGGCAGAATTGCGGATGCGTGATCGGAATGAGGTCGTGAACGAAATAGATCGGGCGCACCCCGGATTTGCGCAGCCACGCGCGAAAGCCCTCGCTGTCGAGGCCGGTGTGCCCGATATTCAGATAAAGTCGGCCGTCGGAGCCGCATGAGCGGCCGCCGAGGCGGCGAAGCGCGCGCCCAACGACGGCTCTCCGAAAGTTTTCCGGCGGCTCCTGCAACAGCTGGAACAGCTCGCTGGACGAACGACGGTCGAATATCCGCCGGAAGCGCGCGTGCTGGACCACGGCCTGCGCCTGGTCGGCGAAATGTTCGAGATAAGCGAGGCAAACCCGGTCGACGCCCGTCGGCCGTCGGCCGTCCCAACGGCGCCAGATGAGCCGCGTGACGTCAAGCAGAAGGCGCGCGTCGTTCGCCAGGGCCCGCAACTAGGGGACGACGGTCCGCGCCGTCGCTATCGGCAGGATCGACGAGCCGAGCAATCCGAGGAAACGCTGGAAATCGGAGACGGGCGAATTGGAGATGTACAGCAGGTCGCCGTCCCGCATCTCGAACTTCTGCGCGGCGAGATAGGTCTCGGGTTGTTTGAGATCGATCCGGTAGATCACCGGCACTCCCTGACCCGCGGATGCACGCGGATCGCCCGGAATCCCGGCCGGCTTTTGCCAGCGGAAGATGAAGACGCCCCTCGGATCCGCAGTGTCGCCCCGAAGGCCGCCGACTCGTCCGAGCGCCTGCGAAAGCGAGATTCCGGTTCCTTCGAATCGGACCTCATCGTTCTTGCCGGCGGCGCCCAGGACGGTGAAGCTGTTCGGCTCGTAAAGCGCGGTGACCACGTCGCCGGTCTTCAGCACCACATTATTGCTGGGGTCGGCGACAATATCTTCGGCGGCCATTCGTCGGACGATTCCGCCGCGCGTGAGTTGAATGGTCATCCGGTCGAGGGGCTGGTTGGTCCCTCCCGCTTCGGAAAGCGCGTCGAGCACCCGTTCGCCATGCGGCGTGAGCGGGATTTGCCCGGGCTGCTTCACGTCGCCGAGCAGGGTCACCGTCGCGGCCACGTTCCGGCTGATCCGGACGATCGCCTGCGGCAGGTGGGCGCGTCCCTGGAGCCGGCGGACGATCTCCCGCTCGATCTCATGGACCGTACGACCGGCCGCCGGAATTTCCCCCGCGAACGGGACGGTGATTGTCCCGGCCGGTCCGACGAGGAAGCCGGGCAGCGTATTCGGTCTGCTGGTCTGGACCACCGATCCGCTGCCGGTGCCAGCGTCGAGGATCGCGGTTCCGAATAATGCGGGCGGGGCAGCCTCCCAGATTGTCACTTCCACCGTGTCGCCCACACCGACGGTCGTCCCGACCGGCGCGGCACCGCTGAAATCCCGCGCGAACACGTCCTTCTCGTCGCCGGATTCCACATTCAGCTGGTGGGCCACTTGCTCGTTCACGTCGACGATGCGGACTCCCGGAAGAGAGGTCTGGGCGACCGCCTTGACGACTTCTTTTCGGCTGGGACCGACCGACTGACAGGCGGCCACACTCGCCAGCAGCGCGATCAGCGCTGTCGACTTCGCCCAGCGGGGAGTCGCGCGAACGATTCGGTCACACTTCGAAAGGTCATCTAAGACATTGAACAAAAAACGAAACCTTCCCGCAAATGCCCTTGAAGTGCTGATAGTGGACGCGATGCCCGGCAACAAGCCCCGTCAACAACCGATGGTGGTACGCGCCGCGGCTTGCTCCAGCCTGAATCTCGGCCTTGGCCGCTACACGCCATTGGCCGAATTTCAACTGGACGCGCTGGCTGCATTCGACCATTTGCGCGAAGCCGGAAAATGCAAAGGACCCGCAATCCTGTCCGCTGAAGTCCTTCTCCAAAACGGCGTCATCATCGCGAATGACCGCCCGTTTGTCCTCGTCGGCGGAATGAACGTGATCGAGGGCGAGGATATCGTCATCGAAGTCGCCGCGAAGTTCGTCGAAGTCACGTCGCGGCTTGGCATTCCCTACGTGTTCAAGGCGTCGTTCGACAAAGCCAATCGCTCGTCGATAAGCTCCTTCCGCGGGCCCGGCCTCGACAAGGGCCTCCGCATCCTCGCCGAGGTCAAGCGTCAGTTCGGCGTCCCCGTACTCACCGACGTTCATGAACCCGCCCAGGCCGCGCCGGCGGCCGAGGTCGCCGACGTCCTGCAGCTTCCGGCCTTTCTTGCTCGGCAGACCGACCTCGTGGTCGCCATCGCGCGGACCGGTGCAGCCATCAACATCAAGAAACCCCAGTTCCTCGCGCCTCAGGAAATGCGCCACATCATCGACAAATGCCGGGACGCGGGGAACGACCGGGTGATCCTTTGCGAGCGCGGCACGAGCTTCGGCTACAACAACCTCGTCGTCGACATGCTTGGCATGGACCTGATGAAGTCGATGGCGCCGGTGCTGTTCGATGCGACCCATGCGCTTCAGCAGCCGGGCGGCAGGCCGGATAGCGCGGACGGGAGGCGCGGTCAGGCTGCGGCACTCGCCCGGTCCGGAATGGCGCTCGGGATCGCCGGCTTGTTCCTCGAGGCTCACCCTGATCCGGACAAGGCGTTGTGCGATGGACCTAGCGCGCTGCCGCTCGGCGCTCTTGAACCCTATCTCGAGCAGATGCTCGCGATCGACCGGCTGGTGAAATCCTTCGCGCCGCTCAAGACGAGCTAGATGGGATAATCGCCAGGCTCGCCGCTGACGGTAATCCACCTGAGCTCGGTGAAAGCGTCGATCGCCGCCTTGCCGCCGAACCGACCATAGCCTGAGGCGCCTACCCCGCCGAACGGCATTTGCGCTTCGTCGTGGACCGTCGGTCCGTTCACATGACAGATGCCCGAGCGGATGCGCCGGGCGACCCGCAGCCCGCGTGCGGCATCGCGGGTGAAGACCGCGGCCGCCAAACCATATTCGCTGTCGTTCGCGACCCGGATCGCCTCCTCCTCGTCAGCGACCCGGATGATCCCGACGACGGGAGCGAAGCTTTCGTCGCGATAGAGGCGCATGGCGGCCGTGACGCCATCGATCACCGTCGCCGGACCGGAAGCGATCGCTCGAGCGCCCTGCGCAATCGCATCTTCGACCAATGCGCGGGCGCTCGCCTCGGCGGTTTCGTCGACCTGCTCGCCGACCGCGGCGGCTGGCATGGCCGCGGCCTTGGCCGCCAGCCGGCGAGCGAATTCGTCCGCGATCGCCTCGACGACGATGATGCGCTCCGTCGACATGCAGATCTGGCCGGCGTTCAGGAACGCGCCGAATGCCGCCGCCTTCACCGCCTCGTCGAGGTCGGCATCTTCCAGCACGATCAGGGGCGCCTTGCCGCCGAGCTCGAGCAGCACCGGTTTCAGATGCTCGGCCGCTCGGCGGGCGACGATCCGGCCGACGGCGGTCGACCCGGTGAAATTGATCCGCCGCACGGCGGGATGGTCGATCAGGCTTCCAACCACTTCCGCTGCGTCTTTTGGGTCGTTCGTGACGAGATTGACCACTCCGGGCGGGAAGCCGGCGGCCTCGAACGCTTCGACAATCAGGCCGTGGGTACGCGGGCAGCGCTCCGACGCCTTCAGAATGACGGTATTGCCGCAGGCAAGCGGCGTCGCGATCGCTCGGCAACCGAGGATCACCGGCGCGTTCCATGGAGCGATTCCGAGGATGACGCCGACCGGCTCGCGAAGGGCGAACGCCAGCAGGCCGGGCTTGTCCGAGGGGATGACCTCGCCCGTGATGTGCGTCGTCAATGCCGCGGCTTCGCGGACGATTCCGGCGCCGAGCATCAGGTTGAACCGCGCCCAGGGCTCGGATGCCCGAAGCTCTTCGGCCACGGTCCGGACGAACAGGTCCGCCCGATTTTCGACCTCGGCGGCTGCTCGGTTGAGAAGCGAGCGGCGCGCGTTCGGCCCCAATGCGGACCAGGCGGGAAAAGCGGCCGCGGCCGCCTCGGCTGCGGCAATCGGTGAATTGTCCATTCGCCGCCGCTAGCGCGATCCGGGCCATGCCGCCACCGCGACGCCGCGCCGGAAAACATCTCCGTTATGGAACAAGTGTTTATGGCTCGAATACGGCTGCGAACATACGCTGACGAGCATGCCGACGCGCAAGTCGCCACGAGTCCAGAGACCGCGCGAGCTACGGCGGCGCGTGGTCGTGCCGGCGAGGCTCCGCCACGGCGTATCGTGGAGCGACGCCTGCATCCTGAATGTCTCTTCGCGCGGTCTGATGATCCACACCGGCCGCCCAGTCGCGCGCGGCGCTCAGGTCGAACTTCGCCGGGGCGATCATGTAATCGTCGCCCGCGTCGTCTGGCGCGAGGGCGGACGCGCGGGCCTGCGATCGGATGATCGGCTCCCGATCGAGGACATTGTCACGCTCGGCAAGTCGCCCGCGCTCCAGCTCACCGCCGCGAATGGAGAGCGCCGCAAGCGCGCGCGGCCCGAAGACCGAAGCCGAATGCAGGGACGGGTGATCGAATTTGCCGGCACGCTGATTGTCGCGGCCAGCCTCGCCGGGGCCGGATTCACGATGGTCGAAGCGGCATTCGCCCGTCCGCTCGCCGTTGTCGCAAGCGCGCTGGGCGGCTGAGGATCAGCCTTCGGCGCTTTCAAGATAAGCCGCGAGTTCCTCGCTGCCGCCGATCCGCTCACCGTCGATGAACACCTGGGGCGTGGTCTCGACGCCCTGTTCCGATTCGAATTGGTCGACCTCCTCGCGGGAGGTGAGGAGCCGGTCGTCGAACGCAATGCCCGCGTCTTCGAGCATGCGTTTGGCGAGAAGCCCATAGGGGCACTCGTGATCGGGAAGCTTCATTCGGTAGAGAACGACCTTACGCTCGGACATGTACGAACTCTCTTGCTGCAGATGCCTGGCCAATGCGCGCCGCGCACGAAAGTTGCCTCACTCGCGGCGAGCCGATGTCCGCGCTATGCGGGCCGCCGATGAACCCGCTTTACGAACAGATGAAGACCAGCGTCTTCGAGCGCATGTCCGGGCTCGCGGCCGAGCATGGAGCCGTGAACCTCGGCCAGGGATTCCCCGATTTCGGGTGGCCCGACGCGATCCTCGATGCCGCGGCGAGCGCCGTGAAGGATGGCTCGAACCAATATCCGCCGTCGCGCGGCCTGCCCGCGCTGCGCCAGGCGATCGCCTCCCATTACAATCGTCACTTCGGCCAGCAGCTGGCCGCGGACCAGGTGTGTGTGACGAGCGGCGCGACGGAGGCGCTCGGCTCGGCCATCCTCGCGACGGTTAAGCCGGGCGACGAGGTGATTATCCTGACGCCGGCCTATGACAGCTACGCACCGATGATCCGGAGGGCAGGGGGGACGCCGGTCGAGGTCGCGCTTCGACCACCCGAGTGGCGCATCGACTCCGATGCGCTGAAGGCCGCGATCACGTCAAAGACCCGGGCGATCCTGTTCAACAACCCGCAAAATCCGACAGGCCGTCTGTTCGGCGCGGATGAGCTGGAAGTGATCGCGGCGCTCGCGCGCGAGCACGACCTCGTCGTGATCAGCGATGAGGTTTGGGAGCACATCCTGCTCGACGGGCAACGGTTTACACCGCTGGCGGGCCTTCCGGGCATGTCGGAGCGCACGATCAAGATCGGCTCGGCGGGGAAGATCTTCTCCCTCACCGGTTGGAAGGTCGGCTGGATGGTCGCCGGGCCCGAGCTTGCCTCCGTGGTGGCGCGAGCGCACCAGTTCCTGACTTTCTCCACAGCGCCGAACCTTCAGGCCGCCGTTGCGTTCGGCCTGGACGACGGGGACTCCTGGCTTCAGCCGATGCGCGACCGGTTCCGGCGTTCGCGCGACCTGATGACTCTTGGGCTTCGCGACGTCGGCTACACGGTACTCGATGCCGGCGCGACCTACTTCCTGTGTGTCGATCTCGCCGCCTCGGGCCTTGAGCTGGACGATGAAAGCTTCGCCACCGCGGCGGTCACCACGGCCGGAGTGGCGGTGGTTCCCCTATCGGCGTTCGCTGAAAAGGACCCGCCCCGCCACCTGGTCCGGCTGTGCTTCGGCAAGAAGGACGAGACGATCCACGACGGTGTCGCCGCCATGGCGCGGGCGAGGGAGATGCTCGCATGAGTCCGGCGGAGGACGCCGCACAGCTCCTCGAGCTGTTCGGGATCGACCACGCCGGCGGACTCGTCAGTCATTCGCCGATCGACGGATCGGCCATCGGCCACGTCACGGTCGGCGATGCCGACCGCGCCTGCGCCGACGCGGTGGAGGCGTTCGCCAGCTGGCGTGTCGTCCCGCCGCCGGTCCGGGGCGAGCTCGTGCGATTGCTCGGCGAGGAGATCCGCGAAGCAAAGCCGGTGCTCGCCAAGATGATCACGCTCGAGGCGGGCAAGATCATGGCCGAGAGCCTCGGCGAAGTGCAGGAGATGATCGATATCTGCGACTTCGCCGTCGGTCTCTCCCGGCAGCTTTATGGCCTGACCATCGCCAGCGAGCGGCCGCAGCACCGGATGATGGAGCAATGGCACCCGCTCGGGCCGGTGTTGGTGATCAGCGCCTTCAACTTCCCGGTTGCCGTCTGGGCCTGGAATGCCGCGCTCGCTTTGGTCTGCGGCAACCCCGTGATCTGGAAGCCGAGCGAAAAAACCCCGCTCTGCGCCGAGCTGGTCATGCAGCTGGTGCGCCGGGCAAGGCGCAAGTTCGGCCCGACGTCGGACGGGCTGGTGCAGTTGGTTCAAGGCGAAGCCCCCGTCGCCGAGTCGCTTGTGCGGGACCGCCGTATCGCGCTCGTGTCCGCGACCGGCTCGACGAGGATGGGACGAGCAGTGGCGCCGCTGATTGCGGAGAGGTTCGGCCGCGTTTTGCTCGAGCTCGGCGGGAACAATGCCGCGATCCTATGCCCGTCCGCCGACTTCGATCTCGCCGAGCGCGCCATTCTCTTTTCCGCGGCAGGCACCGCCGGCCAGCGGTGCACCACGCTGCGGCGCCTGATCGTCCACGAAAGCATCGCCGATGAGCTGGTTGGACGGCTGAAGCGGCTGTTCGCAGCAGTGAAGGTCGGCGATCCGCGCGAGGCGAGTACGCTCGTCGGCCCGCTGATCGACGAAGCCGCCTTCGAGGCGATGCGGAAGGTGCTCGGCGACAGGATCGAGCGGATCGAGGCGGTGCCCGGCGGCTTCTACGTGCGTCCCGCCATCGTCGAGATGGAGCGGCAGGAGGGGCCGATGCTGGAGGAGACGTTCGCGCCCATCCTCTACGTCGTGCGCTACCGCGAGCTCGAGGAAGCGATCGCGCTCAACAATGAAGTTCCGCAGGGCCTCTCCTCGTCGATCTTCACCAGCGACATGCGCGAGGCGGAGCAGTTCATCGCGGCGGCCGGCTCCGACTGCGGGATCGCCAATGTGAACATCGGCCCCTCGGGCGCCGAAATCGGCGGCGCGTTCGGCGGTGAGAAGGAGACGGGCGGCGGGCGCGAAAGCGGGTCGGACGCGTGGCGCGCCTATATGCGGCGCCAGACAAACACCATCAATTATGGAAACGAGCTACCGCTCGCCCAGGGCATCCGCTTCGACGTCGCTCCGTGATGTGAGCGGCTCGTGGGCGATCAGCTTCGGCCACCTGGCGCTGAACGCCTGCTTCCACTCAGCAAGGCGGGCGGGCTCGATCGGCGGCGAGATCAGATAGCCCTGGCCGACGTCGCACCCGGCCTGGCGCACCAGCCGCAGCTGCTCGACGGTCTCGATCCCTTCGGCGGTCGCGGTGAGGCCGAGCCCATGGGCTAGGTCGCTGATCGCCTTGATGATCAGGCGGCAGTCGCTCGAATGGGCCGCGTCGGCGACGAACGCCTGGTCGATCTTGACCTCGGTGAAGGGCAGTTGCCTCAGCTGCATCAGCGAAGAATAGCCGGTCCCGAAATCGTCGATGGCAAGGCCGATCCCCTTGATCCGGAACCGCGTCAGCGTGTCCATCAGCTTGACCAGCGGTTGCGTCGCGCCCTCGGTGAGCTCGAGCACCAGGCGATCGGTGGGGACCTCGAGCGCCCGGCACATCCGCTCGACGAGGTCGGGAAAGTCGAGGTGCTGCAGGCTCAGGGCCGAGATGTTGAACGCGATCTGCGTGTCGATTCCCTCATCGCGCCAGTCGAGCCATTGCCTGAGGATCGTCCGGAGGCCCCAGTGGGTGAGGTCGTCGATCAGCCCGTGCTCCTCCGCGATCGGAACGAAGCGCGACGGCTCGATGGGTCCGAGCTCGGCATCCTCCCAGCGAACCAGCGCCTCGACTCGCACCAGCTGGCCGTCGGCGAGGCCGATCTTGGGCTGGTAGAGCATGTGCAGACGCTGTTGCTCGATGGCGCCCTTCAGCGCCCCCAGCAGCTTCTCTATCGCCCGCCGGGGCATACCTAAAGCGTGGCCCGAAGCCGGCTCAGCACGTCTTCCAGCGCGTCGAACCGGACGGGCTTCTCTACCGGCCCGACCATCGTCAGGCCGAGCGCTTCGCCGAGGCGAAAGGCGGATTCGAGCACGCGCCGGTCAAACCCGCTGACGATCAGCACCGGCGCCGAATAATCCTGATCGGCGAGAAAACGGATGAGCTCGATCCCGTCCATTCCGGGCATTCCGAGATCCAGCGCGACCATGTCGGGCGGTTGTTCGAGGAACGCCGCCCGGAACTCCTCGTCATTCGCGGTGATGACGGGTTCGAAGCCGCTTTCCTTCGCGGCGCTTGCGAGGAAATCGGCGAGCGCCGGCTCGTCGTCGATCAGCAGCAGGCGCGGCAGCGGCATTCATTCTCCTCCCGATGAGGGGCCTAGCCAGCAAGCACGGTTCATTTCAACGCTAAGAAACGCTCTTTTAACCATGGCGTCCATAAAGTCCCATTTTGGCGCGATTTGCGCGAGTGAAGGGGCGCTCGGAAAGCATGTTTGGATCACTGATCCGCAGGAAGTCGGCAGTCGGCGCATCTTCGGAAACCGACGCCGCATTCGAGTCGACGACGGTCTCGCTGTCGACGGCAGTGCCTCGTCCGATCGAGCGGCGCGAGGAAGAGCGGGTTTCGGCGATGCTCCGCATCGGCAAGCTCATCGACGCGCAGGGCAATCAGCAGCTCATCAAGGTGATGAACATGTCGGCCGGGGGCGTCATGGCCATCGTGACCCACCAGCCGGCGATCGAGGACCATGTCCAGATCGAGCTTTCGTCGCAGAAGATCCCCGCCACCGTGGTCTGGACTCGCGACGATCTCGTCGGCTTCAAGTTCGAACAGAACATCGATCTTGGCGAGCTTCTTGCCGGCCGCAAGCCGCGCCTCGGCTTCCGGGCGCGTCCGCCGCGGCTCGAGATCGCGTGCAAGGCGTCGGTCCGCGTCGGCAAGGTCTATTACACGGTCGACGTCCACGACATTTCGCTGGCCGGAATGAAGGTCGAGCCGATCGAGGAATATTGCGTCGGCAAGAAGGTCGTCGTGGTCATCGAGAGCCTGCGCCCGGTGAAGGGCGAGGTCCGCTGGTTCTCCGATCGCAAGGCCGGAATCGTCTTCGACAAGCCGCTCGACTTCGATGAGCTTTCGGAATGGGTCGGCAAGCGGCTCGAGCTCGCCAGCCTCAAGGCGTCTTACCAAAAGAACTGACGCCTCCTATCTCCGCTCCAGCAGCAAAGAGGAGCGGTCACATGGCAGAGGAAGTCGCAGTAGTTGCGGGCGGGTGCTTCTGGTGCATGGAGCCGGTCTTCCGCGATGTGATCGGCGTGAAATCGGTCGAGAGCGGCTATACCGGCGGCCACACGAGCAATCCGACCTACAAGCAGGTCTGCGGCGGCGACACCGGCCATGCCGAGGCGATCCGCATCACGTTCGATCCCGAGCAGCTGAGCTACGACGATTTGCTCGACATCTTCTTCGCGACACACGATCCGACGCAGCTCAATCGCCAGGGCAATGACGTCGGCACCCAGTACCGCTCGGCAATTTTCCCGCAGGACGGGGAACAGGAGCGCAAGGCCAAAGCGGCGGTCGAGCGCAACAATCCTGATCATAACAATGCGATCGTGACCACGATCGAGCCCAAGGGCGAATTCTGGCCGGCCGAGGACTATCACCAGGATTATTGGTCCGGCGAAGGGCAGCGGAACCCCTATTGCATCGCCCACATCCCGCCCAAGCTGCAGAAGCTCAGGAAGAGCTTTCAGGCTCGTGTCAAATCGGCAACAGCGCAGGCCTAATCACTGACTCGGCGGCTCGCCTGCTTTTCAGCTCGGCGAGTTCGTGCAATCCGCAGGCCAACAGGGGAGGGGCGGCTTCGGCCGCTCCTTTTTTATTGCCGGCCGGCCGCTGCGCGACGGAGCCGGTCGTTGATCGCCGCGCCGAGGCCCTCGCTCGGAACAGGCGCCACGGCGATGCGCGGCTTTGGCGATTGGTCCGCCTCGTGCAGCAGATCGAACAGATGGGCCGCCGCTTCGACCAGATCGCCGCCATGGCTGAGGTTCGCATCTCCATCCGCATCGCCGAAGCCGATCAGATATTCGTCGGCATCAGCTGCGGTCACACCGATCCGCAGCGGCTTCGACGGGGCATAATGGCTGGCGAGCTGTCCCGGCGATTCGATTTTCGAGCGGGACACCGGCGCGGCATCCACCTCGATCGGTCCGCGCCGGAGCAGGCGCAAGGGCCCGCCGGTCGCCGCAACAATGGTCGATTCGATCCCCCGCGTGGTCGAACCGCCATCGACGATCAAGGGAATGCGGCCACCGAGGCTCCTCAGCACATGCGCCGCCTTGGTCGGACTGATCGATCCGCTGGCATTGGCGGACGGCGCCGCGAGGGGCCGGCCGGTCGCGCGGAGCAGCGCCCGCATCGCCGGGTGATCGGGAACGCGCAGGCCGACGCTCGGCAGGCCTGCGGTCACGATCGAAGCGATTCTTGCCTCCTTCCGAAGAGGAACGACGAGCGTGAGCGGTCCCGGCCAGTGGCTCCCGGCAAGCCGCAGCGCTTCCTCGCTGAAGTCGCCGATCTGAAGCGCTGCTGCCAAATCCGGCACGTGCACGATCAGCGGGTTGAAGCCCGGCCGTCCCTTAGCCTCGTAGATTCGCGCGACGGCCTCGGCGTTGGTCGCGTCGGCGGCGAGCCCGTACACAGTCTCGGTCGGCACCGCGACCGGCTCGCCGGCGAGGATCAACCGCGCGGCTTCAGCGATGCTGTCGTCGGTGAAGGGAAGGACCCGCGTTTCCATTCCAACGCGGCTAAAGGATTAGTCCCGATGCGGGAAGTTCAGGCCTGCTCGCGCTGGATAAGCTCGGCGGCGTCGATCCCGAGCCGCCGCATGCGTGCCCGGATCTCGGGCCATTCCTCCTTGAGGAAGCGCGTCCGCTCGGAATCGCTGAGGCGCGCCCGAGCGCCCGGCGCGACGAACATGCCGACCCCGCGCTTCACGACGATCAGCCCTTCGTCCTGGAAGCCCTGGTAAGCCTTGGCGACCGTCAGCGGGTTCGCCTGCTCCTCAGCGGCAAGCGCGCGGACGGAGGGCAGTGGGTCGCCGTCGCCATATTTGCCGGCGAGGATCGCGTCGGCGATGATTTCGCGGAGGCGGACGTAGACGGGTTTTTCGTGCTGGGTGCGCAGCGTCATGCTGTCATAATACACCGCCGCGCAGAAAGTGCAATGCTACTCTGCCGGAGGGTGCCAGGGCCGTACGACCTCTGAGGCCGCCGGCCGCGGCCGCTCCTCGATGTCGCGACCTGCATGGCCGATGAAGATGAAGCCGCCGATCCGCTCGCCCGGTTCGCAGAATGCGCTGCGCACCCGCTCCGAATAAGCGCGCCATCCGGTCACCCAGCCGGCGACATAGCCGAGCGCGTGGGCGGCAAGCAGCAGGTTCATTCCCGCCGCGCCGCACGACAGCTCCTGCTCCCACAGCGGAATCTTGTGATCGGGCACGGCGGCAGAGACGAGCAGGACGAGCTGACCCGCGTAGTGCGCGAAATCCTCTTCCTTCTGGCGATGGGCGTCGGTTGCCCCCGGATTTTCTCGCTTGAGCGCATCCTGGAGAAGGGCGGCGAGAGCATCGCGCTGATCGTCCGACACGATGACGAAGCGCCACGGATGCAACTTGCCATGGTCCGGCGTCCGCGCGGCAATGGCGAGCATGCGGTCGAGTTCGGCGGCGGTCGGACCCGGTCCGACAAGCTCGCGCGGCTTGGCCGAGCGGCGGGTTTCCAGCAGCGAGAGCAGGGACGAACGGTCGTTCAGCATCAAGCGGCAAATAGGGTCGCTCAGCCCCTCCAACAATCCGCTTCACAAGCGGGATTTGGCCGTTACGGTCGCGGGCCACTCTGGGGAGAGGAACAGATGGTCGATACGCCCGGCGCGGAAGCGCCGAACTCGCCTGACATCACGCACGTCAATGCCGATTCGGAGAAGACGTGGCTCGGCCACCCGCGGCAGCTTGCGCGGCTTTTCTCGGTCGAGATGTGGGAGCGGTTCGGCTTCTATGGCATGCGGGCGCTGCTCGTCCTCTACCTCACCAAGCACTTCCTCATTGCCGATTATCAGGCGAACGGCATCGTCGGGGGCTATCTCAGCCTGGTCTATCTGACGCCGGTGATCGGCGGCTGGCTCGCCGATTATTACCTGGGATCCAAGCGTTCGGTGAAATGGGGCGCGCTGGTGATGGCGGTCGGCTATTTCCTGCTCTGCTTCGGCGGCCAGCAGGCCAAGCCCTACGCCACCATCGACGGGCAGCGCTACGAGGTGCAGGTCGAGCACAGCGGTTCGGTGCTCGACACCAAGGAGACCAAGCAGTGGGTGGTCGCCAACGGGCAGCAGCTGACGATCCACGGAATGCCCGACGGCTCGGTCCAGCTGGTCGCGCCCAATGGGCAGGTCACCAAGACGGTCGCCAAGAACGCGTTCCAGCCGGGCGCAGAACGCTCGCCCATTTACCTGACGCTGATGCTGGTCGCGCTCAGCCTCATCGTCATCGGTAACGGCTTCTTCAAGCCGAACATCTCGACCATCGTGGGGTCGCTCTACAAACAGGGTGACCGGCGGCGAGACGCCGGATTCACCATTTTCTATTGGGGAATCAACATCGGCTCGATCGGCGGCCAGGTGCTTTGCCCGATCTTCGTCAGCTGGTTCGGCTGGTGGGCGGGCTTTGCCGTGGTCGTTGTCGGCATGCTGATCGGCTACGCGATGATCCAGTTCGATGGCGGAAGGCTCGCCGGCTACGGTGAGCCGCCCGAGCGCGGCGGCCCCGATCGCGCCTGGCTGATCTACATCCTCTCAATCGTCTCGGTGCCGATCTTCTGGGCCATCTTCCGAAATGTCATGACGACGCCCGAAGCAGCCGCGGGAACGGGCCTTTGGGGCTATATCGTCGCCACGCCGTTCCTCGGGAAAGTCTTGTTCCTGACCTTTCTCGCGGCGGTGATCGGCATCCCGATCTGGTCGTACAAGGTCGGCACGAAGCAAGAATTCCAGATGATGCTCGCGGCCATCATCCTCGTGGTGTTCAACGTCACCTTCTGGACCTTGTTCGAACAGGCGGCGTCGTCGCTGACCCTGTTCGCCGACCGCAACACGACGCTCGAGCTCTTCGGCATCTTCGTCTCCGCGCCGCAAACTCAGAACTTCAACCCGATCACCATCGTCATCTTCGCGCCGATCATGAGCTGGCTGTGGATCTGGTTGTCGAAACGCGGCTGGGAGCCCTCGATTCAGGTGAAGTTCGGAATCGCGTTGCTCCTCGTCGGCCTCGGCTTCGTCGTTCTCGCGTGGAGCACCGGAACGGCCAATGCCGACTTCCGGGTCGCCTTGTGGTGGCTCGTGCTGACTTACTTCCTCCATTCGATCGCCGAGCTGTGCATCTCGCCGGTCGGCCTCAGCATGATCACCAAACTGTCGATCGCGCGGGTGGTCGGGATGATGATGGGCGTGTGGTTCCTGTCGATCTCGATAGGCGAATATCTCGCCGGAGCGGCGGCTCAGGCGGCGTCGGTGCAGACCGTCGGCGGCCAGGTCACCAACCCGGAGCTTGCGCTTCATACCTACGCGCACACCTTCATGATCGGCGGCGAGTCGACGATGGTCGCGGGCGTGATCCTCCTCGCCATCTCGCCTTGGCTAAAGAAGATCATGCACGGAGTGATGTAGCCGGGCGGCGGCGGGCGCGGTAAACGGCCGCCATGGCACGCAAGTTCTTCGGTACCGACGGGATTCGCGGGACGACCAATGTCGAGCCGATGACGGCGCAGACCGCGCTTTGCGTCGGGATGGCGGCGGGCGCGCATTTTCTTCGCGGCGACCATCGCCACCGCGTCGTCATCGGCAAGGACACGCGCCTTTCCGGCTACATGATGGAATCGGCCATGGTCGCCGGCTTCACCAGCGTCGGCATGGACGTGGTGCTGCTTGGACCGATGCCGACGCCTGCGGTGGCGATGCTGACCCGCTCGATGCGCGCCGACCTCGGTGTGATGATCTCGGCTTCGCACAACCCGTTCGCGGACAATGGAATCAAGCTGTTCGGGCCCGATGGGTACAAACTCAGCGACCAGGATGAGCAGGCGATCGAAAAAAGACTTGGGAACGGCCCGAAGCTCGCCAAGTCGGCCATGATCGGGCGCGCCCGCCGGATCGACGATGCGCGAGGCCGATACATCCAGTTCGCCAAGGACACGTTCCCCGAGCATCTCCGCCTCGACGGCCTCAAGGTGGTGGTCGATTGCGCCAACGGCGCCGCCTACCAGGTCGCGCCCGAGGCGCTGTGGGAACTCGGCGCGGAAGTGGTCCCGCTCGGAGTGACGCCCGACGGCCTCAACATCAACGCCGCCTGCGGCTCGACCCATCCCGAGCTGATGCAGGAAACGGTGGTCGCGAGCGGCGCCGACATCGGTCTCGCGCTCGACGGCGACGCCGACCGGCTGATCGTTTCCGACGAGAAAGGCCGGCTCGTCGACGGGGACCAGCTCATGTCGCTGATCGCGCTCGGGCTGCACGCGCGCGGCGAGCTCAAGGGCGACGCGGTGGTTGCGACCGTGATGTCGAACCTCGGCCTCGAACGAAAGATGGGCGAAGCAGGACTCAAGCTGCTTCGGACGAAGGTCGGCGACCGCTACGTGCTCGAGGAGATGCGCGCCCGCGGCTGCAACGTCGGCGGGGAGCAATCGGGGCACATCATCCTCACCGACCATTCCACCACCGGCGATGGGCTTGTCGCCGGCCTGCAGGTGCTTGCGGCGCTAGTCGAGGCCAAGGCGCCCGCAAGCGCGCTTCTGAGGCAGTTCGAGCCTCTTCCGCAGCTTCTGAAGAACGTTCACTTCAACGGCGGCTCGGAGCCGCTCGAGACCGACAGCGTGAGGAAGCGCATCGCCGCGGCGGAGGCGGAGCTCGAAGGCCGCGGCCGCCTCGTGATCCGCAAATCGGGCACCGAGCCGCTGATCCGGGTGATGGCCGAAGGCGACGATCCGCACCTCGTAGCGAAGGTGGTCGACGACATCTGCGAGGCCGTCCAGTCGGCGGCGTGAACCAATTCTTGGTATTTGTCGGGCTAACGACGATTTCGTGCACATGGACAACTTCGCCCCGCAGAAGGGGTCGAAGGCGCGTAGCGTGACGCCGACGGCTCGGATTCTGATCATTGCCGGCTCCGACTCTGGCGGAGGCGCGGGCATTCAGGCGGACATCAAGACCGTCGCGCTCCTCGGCGGCCATCCCATGACCGCGGTCACAGCCGTTACCGCGCAAAATACGCTGGGGGTGACGGCAGTCCACCCGATTCCGGCCGAAATCATCCTCGCGCAAATCGATGCGGTGGTCGCCGATATCGGTGTCGACGCGGTCAAGATCGGAATGATCGGCAGCGCCTTTGCGGCGAAACAGGTCGCGGCGCGCCTGCACGAGATGAAGGCGGCGCAGCCGGGTCTGCCGATCATCTTCGATCCGGTCATGGTGTCGACCAGCGGAGGCGCTCTTGCGGACGATTCGACGATCGCGGCGTTCGGCCGTCTCATGGACGTGGCGACGCTCGCGACACCGAACCTGCCGGAGCTGAAGCGTCTGACCTCGGAGGAGGACCCGGTCGCTGCGGCCCTTCACCTCGTCGGCGAGCACGGCTGCGCGGTCCTGATCAAGGGCGGGCACGAAGAAGGCGACGCGCTCGCGGACGCATTGATCGAAGAAGACAACATGACCAGCTGGCAGGGCCAGAGGATCGAAACGACGAGCACGCACGGCACCGGCTGTACGCTCGCGAGCGCGATCGCGCTGTTCCTTGCCCAAGGCTCGAGCCTTCCGGACGCGGTCGAGCGCGCGCGCGAGTTCGTGCGCGTCGCGCTCCACGAGGGGCCTGGCCTTGGGCAAGGCGCGGGCCCCATCGGACAGGCCGCCGTTCGGCTCGATGTCGGCGCAGGCCCGCGTCTCAACCAGGTCACCGTTACCGGCACCAGCTACGAGCGCTCGGTCGACTTCTACCGGAGGCTCGGTCTCAAGCAGATCGTCGACAGCCCCGACACGGGCTATGCGCGCTTCGAGACCGCGGGCGGCGTGACGCTCTCGGTGCAGATCGATCCCGAGGAGAAGATCCTCGCCACCACGGCCATTTATCTCGAATGCGACGACCTCGATGAGCGGGTCGAACAGCTCGCACGCAGCGGGATCGCCTTCGAGCACGGACCGCGCAACCAGCCGTGGATGTGGCGCGAGGCGCGCCTCCGCGATCCCGACGGCAATATCATCTTCTTCTATCATGCGGGCGAAGCGCGCCGCTTCCCGCCGTGGCGGATGGAAAACTAGACTTTTCCACAGCTTCTGTCGGTTGGGCGTCTGGACCCACGACCGCACGGGGGTGCAAGAGTCCGACTCGATGCCGCGGCGTTGTTCCTTCAAGCTCGAGCTCGATTTCCCGCAGCCGCTCGCCGGAGTCGACGAGGCGGGGTGCGCTCCGCTCGCAGGCCCGGTCGTGGCCGCCGCCTGCATCCTCGACCGCGAGAAATTTCCGCGCGGGATCGACGATTCGAAAAATCTGCCGCTCGAAACGCGCGAGGTGCTCTACAGCCGGCTGATGAAATCGGCGATCGCGTGGGGCGTCGGCATCGTCAGCGTCGAG
>DATNFJ010000087.1:0-36135 GCA_035606455.1 Sphingomicrobium sp. | reverse complement strand
GCAGATCGACAACAGCCTCGCCGAAGAGGCGGTCGCATAATCCTGGACCCCGGCGAAGGCCGGGGCCCAGGAGCCGGAGGCTTCGTTCAAGGTTGGGTTGGATAGAAAAGAGATTGAGTGGAATGAAGCCTGACGGATCTTACTTTAAACCCAGCTTTCGCTGGGCCTGGGCCCCGGCCTTCGCCGGGGTACAAGGTGGAGCGTGAGCATCCTCGTCGACAGGAACACCAAGGTCATCACGCAGGGGATGACCGGCGAGACGGGCACCTTCCACACTCAGCAGGCGCTCGCCTACGGAACGCAGATGGTCGGCGGGGTGACGCCGGGAAAGGGCGGTCAGACGCACCTCGGCCTGCCGGTGTTCGACACCGTTCACGAGGCGGTCGCCAAGACGGGCGCGACGGCGTCCGTGATCTACGTGCCGCCGCCCTTCGCTGCGGATTCGATCCTCGAGGCGATCGACGCCGAAGTGCCGCTGATCGTCACCATTACCGAGGGCATCCCGGTGCTCGACATGGTGCGGGTGAAGCGCGCGCTTTCGGGCTCGAAGTCGCGCCTGATCGGGCCGAACTGTCCGGGCGTCCTCACGCCCGACGAGTGCAAGATCGGGATCATGCCCGGCAATATCTTCAAGAAGGGCAGCGTCGGCGTCGTCAGCCGCTCGGGCACGCTCACCTACGAAGCCGTGTTCCAGACCACCAACGAGGGCCTCGGCCAGTCGACCGCGGTCGGGATCGGCGGCGACCCGGTGAAGGGCACCGAGTTCATCGACATCCTCGAGATGTTCCTCGCCGACGATGAGACCCAGTCGATCATTATGATCGGCGAGATCGGCGGAAGCGCCGAGGAGGACGCCGCGCAGTTCCTCGCCGACGAGGCGAAGCGCGGGCGCCGCAAGCCCGTGGTCGGCTTCATCGCCGGCCGAACCGCGCCGCCTGGCCGCCGCATGGGCCACGCCGGCGCGATCGTCTCGGGCGGCAAGGGCGACGCCGCAAGCAAGATCGCGGCGATGGAGGCGGCTGGAATCACGGTGTCCCCAAGCCCATCTGAGCTGGGCAAGACCCTGAAGGAGCTGCTCGCGGGTGCCCCGGCGTAGGCCGGGGTCCAGGAGCCGAAGGCTGAACGGCAATGGAGAAGGCTGGCTACGTCTACATCATGGCCAGTGGAAAGAACGGAACGATTTACATTGGAGTGACCAGCGATCTTCCGAAACGCGTTTGGGAACATCGCGAAGGTATCGTTCCCGGCTTCACCAGGAAATACGGCTGCAAGCTGCTGGTGTGGTTCGAGGCCTTCGATGACATTCAGCAAGCCCGCTACCGCGAGCTGCAGATGAAGGAATGGAAAAGAGCGTGGAAGATCAAGCTGATCGAGGAGCGCAATCTTGATTGGAATGATCTCTATCCGAGTTTGTTTGAGGTCGGCTCTGCCGACCCTGGGCCCCGGCCTTCGCCGGGGTACAGCCTAGCATGAACGACGCTGTCGGAATGATCGAACGCGAACCCGGCCCGAGCTGGGAGCGGTCCAATTGGCCGATCGAGCAGCTCGACGACCTGAACCTCGGGCTCGACCCGACACAGGCGAGTATCGACAAGGTCCGTCAGGCGGTCGCCGACACGGTTGCGGCGGGTGGCGCAAGTGCCGACGAGGTCCGCCGCGCCGCTGACGACAGCATCCGAGCGATGATGCTGATCCGCACCTATCGCGTGCGCGGCCACCTCGCGGCCGATCTCGATCCGCTGCACCTCACGCGCCGTGACGTCCCGGCCGATCTCACGCCCGAATATCACGGCTTCAGCAACGCCGACCTCGACCGGCCGATCTACATTTGCGGAGTCCTCGGATTCCAGACCGCGACCATTCGTGAAATCATCGCCGTGCTGCAGGCGAACTACTGCGGGCATGTCGGCCTCGAATACATGCACATCAACGACGTCAACGAGCGTCGATTCCTGCAGGCGCGGATGGAGGGCAAGGACGCCGAGATCCACTTCACGCCCGAGGGCAAGCAGTCGATCCTCGCCAAGGTCATCCATGCCGAGCAGTGGGAGAAGTTCCTCGCGCGCAAATATGTCGGCACGAAGCGCTTCGGACTCGACGGCGGCGAGGGCGCGGTCCCGGCCCTTGAAGCGGTCATCAAATATGCGGGACTGTCCGGTGTCGAGGAGATCGACGTCGGAATGGCGCACCGCGGGCGCCTCAACATCCTCACCAACGTGATGGGCAAGCCTTACCGGGCGATCTTCCACGAATTCGCGGGCGGCGCGACCAATCCCGCCGACGTCGGTGGGTCGGGGGACGTCAAATATCACCTCGGCACCTCGTCGGACCGCGAGTTCGACGGGATCAAGGTCCACCTTTCGCTGCTGCCCAACCCGTCCCATCTCGAAGCCGTCGACCCGGTCGTGCTCGGCAAGGTGCGCGCGGTGCAGACGATCATGGGCGACAAGCAGGGCGACAAGGTCCTGCCGATGCTGCTTCACGGCGATGCAAGCTTCGCCGGCCAGGGCGTGGTCTGGGAGTGCCTGAGTTTTTCCGGCCTTCCCGGCTACGGAACCGGCGGGACCATCCATTTCATCATCAATAACCAGATCGGTTTCACCACCAGCCCGCAATTCGGCCGCTCCTCGCCTTATCCGTCGGACGTGGCGAAAGGCATCCAGGCGCCGATCCTCCACGTCAACGGCGACGATCCCGAAGCCGTGACCTTCTGCTGCAAGCTCGCGACCGAGTTCCGGCAGACGTTCAACCGCGACGTGGTCATCGACATGTGGTGCTATCGGCGCTTCGGCCACAACGAGGGCGACGAGCCGAGCTTCACCCAGCCGCAGATGTACGCCGCGATCAAGAAGCATCCGCCGATCAGCGAGCTCTACGGTAAGAGGCTGCTCGGCGAGGGCGTGGTCGACCAGGCGTGGATCGACAGGACGACGGCGGACTATGTCGCCCATCTCGAGGAGGAATTTCAGGCCGCCGACTCTTACCTCCCCAACAAGGCGGACTGGTTCGAAGGACGGTGGGCCGGCTTGGCCAAGCCCGATGAACCGGTGCTCGGCCGGCGAAATATTCAGACCGCCATCAGCGAAGAAGAGCTGCAAAGTCTCGGCAAGGTTCTGACGACCGTTCCCGAAGGCTTCCACATCCACCGCACGCTGCAGCGCATCCTCGATGCGAAAAAGGCGATGTTCGACAGCGGCGAAGGGTTCGACTGGGCGACCGCCGAAGCGCTCGCGTTCGGAAGTCTCGTCGCCGAAGCCAGCGGCGTGCGTCTTTCGGGCCAGGACAGCGGCCGGGGCACCTTCAGCCAGCGCCACGCCGTGTGGGTCGATCAGCAGACCGGCGACAAATATATCCCGCTGTGTCACGTCGGCGAGGGCCGCTTCGAAGTCCGCGACAGTCCGCTTTCCGAGTTCGGCGTCCTGGGGTTCGAATATGGCTATTCGCTCGCCGACCCCCGCTGCCTCGTGCTGTGGGAAGCGCAGTTCGGCGACTTCGCCAATGGCGCCCAGAGCATCATCGACCAGTTCGTCGCCGCGGGTGAAGCCAAGTGGCTGCGCGCGAGCGGCCTCGTCATGCTGCTCCCGCATGGCTTCGAGGGGCAGGGCCCCGAGCACAGCTCGGCGCGGCTCGAGCGCTATCTGCAGCTCTGCGCCGAGGACAATCTCCAGGTCGCGAATTGCACGACGCCGGCGAATTATTTCCACATTCTCAGGCGCCAGATGCGGCGCGGCTTCCGCAAGCCGCTGGTGCTGATGACGCCCAAGTCGCTGCTTCGCCACAGGCTCGCGGTGTCGACCGCTGCCGATTTCACCGGCGAGAGCCATTTCCGCCGGATCGTCTCCGACCTCAACCCGCCGGCGGAAGGCGAGACCCGCCGCGTCGTCCTTTGCTCGGGCAAGCTCGGTTACGAGCTGATGGAAGCGCGGGACGAAGCCGGCGACCTCGGCGTCGAGGTCGTGCGGATCGAGCAGCTTTATCCCTTCCCGTCCGAGCCTTTGGTCAAGCGGCTGAAGGCCATGCCGAAGCTTCAGGACCTCGTATGGGCTCAGGAGGAGCCGAAAAACAACGGCGCGTGGATGTTCGTCGAACCGCTGCTCGAACAATGCCTTGCCGAAGCTGGATTCGGCGGAATGCGCCCGCAATATGCCGGCCGTGAGGCTGCTGCATCGCCCGCGACGGGGCTCGCCAAGCGCCACGCGGCGGAGCAGGCGGCCTTGATTGCCGAGGCGCTCGGCCATAGCAGCCCGGCAAAGACCGCCGCGGCGGCGGAATAAAGGGAAAGCATGGCAACCGACGTCCAGGTCCCCGCGCTCGGGGAATCGATCACCGAAGGCACGCTCGCCCAGTGGCTCAAGAAGCCCGGCGAAGCGGTCAAGGCCGACGAACCGATCGCCAGTCTCGAGACCGACAAGGTCAGCGTCGAAGTGCCCTCGCCGGTGGCCGGCGTGCTGACGGAGCAGCTTGTCGAGGAAGGCGACAACGTCGCGGTCGGCGCGGTGATCGCGCGGATCGACCAGAGCGCGGTCGCGGCGGCAGCGGCTCCCGCGGCCGAAGCGGCGAGCGCTTCGACCAATCCTGCCGGTGCGGGAGAGAATCCGCAGCTCAGGGGCAGCGAGCACGCGCCCGAACCGGCCTCGGCAGAAGCGGAAACGTCGGCAGGCGACGAGGATCACATTACCACGCTGTCGCCGGCGGTGCGCCGCGCGGTGCTCGAATATCACGTCGATCCGACCAAGATTAAGGGTACCGGCAAGGACGGGCGCCTGACCAAGGACGACGTGATCGCTGCGGCCGAGGCGCAGAAATCCGGTACCCCGGCGCAGGCCGGGGCCCAGGCGGAAGCGAAGCTTCCGTCACCGCCTCAGCAGCAGCCCTCGGCTCCTGGACCCCGGCCTTCGCCGGGGGACAGACGCGAGGAGCGCGTCAAGATGTCGCGCCTTCGCCAGACGATCGCGAAGCGCCTGAAGGACGCGCAGAACACGGCGGCCATGCTGACGACATTCAACGACGTCGACATGAGCGCGGTGATCGACGCCCGGTCCCGCTACAAGGACCTGTTCGAAAAGAAGCACGGCATCCGGCTCGGCTTCATGGGCTTCTTCGTTAAGGCCTGCGCGCTCGCCGCCAAGGACGTTCCGTCGGTGAACGCCAGTCTCGAAGGCGACGAGATCGTCTATCACGACTATCTCGATGTCTCGATCGCCGTGTCCGCGCCCAAGGGTCTGGTCGTGCCTGTGGTCCGCAACGCCGACCGCATGAGCTTCGCCGAGATCGAGAAGACCATCGCGGCCTACGGCAAGAAGGCCAAGGAAGGCACTTTGACCGTAGAGGAGATGCAGGGCGGCACCTTCACCATCTCGAATGGCGGCGTGTTCGGTTCGCTGCTCTCGACACCGATCATCAACCCGCCGCAGTCGGCGGTGCTTGGAATGCACCGCATCGAGGAGCGGCCGGTGGTGAAGGACGGGCAGATCGTCGCGCGGCCGATGATGTACCTCGCGCTTTCCTACGACCACCGCATCATCGACGGCCGTGAAGCGGTGACTTTCCTGGTGCGCGTCAAGGAAGCGATCGAGGACCCGACGCGGCTCTTGATCGATCTGTAGCGAATACCACCTCCCGTTCGGGCTGAGCTTGTCGAAGCCCTGTCCTTCCTACTGAAGGCGAAGAACAGAAAATCAGCCCTTCGACAGGCTCAGGGCGAACGGAGTTTCGAATGGCTTCTGAGAGTTTCGATTTCGACGTCCTGGTGATCGGCGCCGGCCCCGGCGGCTATGTCGCCGCGATCCGCGCGGCACAGCTCGGGCTGAAGACCGCCTGCGCCGAGAGCCGCGAGACGCTCGGCGGCACCTGCCTCAACGTCGGCTGCATCCCGTCGAAGGCTTTGCTCCACGCCTCGGAACTGTTCGAGGAAGCGCATGACGGGACGCTCGCCAAATGGGGCGTGAAGCCGGCGAAGGTCGAGCTCGACCTCGGCCAGATGCACGCGACGCGGCTCGAGGCCGTGAAGGGCCTTACCCAAGGCATCGAATTCTTGTTCAAGAAGAACAAGGTCGAATGGCTCAAGGGCCGAGCTAGCTTCGTCGACGCGCACACGGTGCAGGTCGGCGACCGGAAGGTGACGGCAAAGAACATCGTCATCGCCACCGGCTCCTCCGTGACGCCACTTTCGGGAATCACCATCGACCAGGAGCGGATCGTCGATTCCACCGGCGCACTGGAGCTGCCCGAGGTGCCGAAGCGCATGGTCGTGATCGGCGGCGGCGTGATCGGCCTGGAGCTGGGCTCCGTGTGGCGGCGGCTCGGCTCGCAGGTTACGGTCGTCGAATTCCTCGACCAGATCCTGCCCGGCTTCGATGGCGACGTGCGGAAGGAAGCCAACAAGATCTTCAAGAAGCAGGGCTTCGAGTTCCGGCTGTCGACCAAGGTCACCAAGGCCGAGCGCAAGGGCGACACCGTCACGCTCACCGTCGAGCCTGCTGCCGGCGGAGCCGCCGATACCATCGAAGCCGACGTCGTGCTCGTCTCGATCGGCCGCAGGCCCAACACCGAAGGCCTCGCGCTCGACAAGGCGGGCTTGCAGACCAATCAGCGCGGCCAGATCGAAACCGACCACGACTTCCGCACGAAAGTGCCGGGCGTGTGGGCGATCGGCGACGTCATCCCCGGTCCGATGCTCGCCCACAAGGCGGAAGACGAGGGCATCGCGGTTGCCGAAAATATCGCCGGCCAAACGGGAATTGTGAACCACAACGTCATCCCGTCGGTGGTCTACACCATGCCCGAGATCGCCGGCGTCGGCCTGACCGAAGAGGAAGCGAAGAAGGAGGGCGAGGTGAAGATCGGCAAGTTCCCGATGCTCGCCAACAGCCGCGCCAAGACCAACCGCGAGCCCGACGGGTTCGTGAAAGTCATCGCCGACGCGAAGACCGACCGCGTGCTCGGCGTCTGGATGATCGCCTCCGTCGCCGGGACGATGATCGGCGAAGCCGCGCTCGCGATGGAGTTCGGCGCGACCAGCGAAGACATCGCCTACACCTGCCACGCCCACCCGACGCACGAGGAAGCGCTGAAGGAAGCGGCGATGGCGGTGACCGGCAAGCCGATCCACATCTAGGCGAAGGGGCGCGGGTCCTCCGGCGCGTCCGTGCGCCACGCCAGGTCGCGCTGCCAGCGGCCGACGTCGAACCATTGGCCGAGCTTGAACCCGACTCCGCGTTCGATGCCGGACAGCGTGAATCCGAACTTCTCGTGGAGCGCGACGCTCCCCTGGTTCGGGAGCGCAATGCCGGCAAGCGCCGTCACGAAGCCCTGCTTTTCCAGAAGGTCCAGATGCGCGCCGAGCAGCTGGCGCCCGAAGCCGCGTCCCTGCGCGTCGGGCGCGAGGTAAATGCCGGTCTCGACGCTCCAGCGGTAAGCAGCGCGGTTGCGCATCGGCGAGGTCGAGGCATAGCCGGCGACCGTCCCGTCTTCCTCCGCGACAAGCCACGGATGGAGCGGATTCGACAGACGCCTGGCGATTTCTGCGTCGTCAGGCGGCACCTCCTCGAACGTGAAGTGGCTTCGCTCGACGTAGGGACGATAGATCGCGGCGATTGCTGCGGCGTCGGCCTCCGCGGCGATACGGATCAGGACAGCCACTGCTCGATCAGCTGAAGCAGGCTGAGGTCGCGTCTGTTCAGCCGCGCCGGCGCGACTTCGGGGCATTCGAGGCAGCGGGCCTGGATGCTCGCCCCGCCGAGCACCGAGCGCACTTCGCTCAGCATTTCCGCGAGCTGCTGCTGCGGCGCTCGAGCGAGCGAGGCGAATGCGTCGTCCGGCACCGCGCTGCTGTCGTCTCCGCCGGATGCAAGCGCTTCGATCAGCTGCTGGCGGAAACTCACCGGCGGTTCGAGGTAGCGGACCCGGCGCTCGTTCCCGAGACCAGCGAGCTGCGCCGCCTTGGCGACGGCATCGTCGATGTTGCCGAAGCCGTCGACAAGGCCGAGCTGGTGCGCCGTCCCGCCGTCCCAGACGCGGCCCTGCGCGATCTGGTCGACCTCCTGCGGGGCTTTGTGGCGCGCCGTGGCGACCACCTGGAGAAAGCGCGCGTACATCGAGTTGACCCCGGTCTGGATCAGCTGGCTGGCCTCGGGCGAGGGGCCCTTGAACACGTCCGGCTCGCCGGAAAGCGGAGTGGTCTTAACCCCGTCGGCACCGACCCCCAGCTTCTGGAGCGTGCCCTGGAAGCTCGGGATGATCCCGAACACGCCGATCGAGCCGGTGATCGTCGAGGGCTCCGCGTAAATGAAGTCGCCGGGTGTCGAGACCCAATAGCCGCCCGATGCAGCGACGCTGCCCATCGACACGACGACAGGGATCTTCCGCGCTTTCGCTTCCAGCTCCGCCTGGCGGATGCGTTCCGAAGCAAGCACCGATCCTCCGGGGCTGTCGACCCGCACGACCAGCGCCTTGATCCCATCGTGGATCCCGTCCTCGATCTCCTTGGCGATGGTGTCGCCGCCGGCGGTTCCCGGTCCCGCATCGCCGTCGACGATGTCCCCGGCGATGGTGACGATCCCGATCGGCCCTTTCGGGTTCTGGTCGACAGCGTCGGAGAGATAGGAAGAGAGGTTGATCCTGGCGAAGCCGCCCTCGTCCTTGTCGTCCTTGCCGCCGATCTGGGCGAGCCGCTGCTCGAATTCGCGGCGGCTGCCGATATGATCAATCAGGCCGTTGGTGAGCGCGGCCCTGGCCATGTCGCCGCCGGCGGCAGCGACAGCGCCGTTCATGTTGGACAGGAACAGGTCGACGTTCGCCTTCGGCCGCGCCTGCTTGACGGTCTGACGCCAGCTCTCGAGCTCGGCCTGGTCCAGCGCCAGGTAATTTTGCTTCGCCGCGGGTGACATGTCGTTGCGGATAAATGGCTCGACCGCGGACTTGTAGGTGCCCACGCGATAGACGTTCGCGGTGACCCCCAGCTTGTCGAGCAGCCCCTTGTAATAAAGATTGCTCCCGCCCGGCCCCGTGACGAGCACGGCGCCCAGCGGATTGAGCCAGATTTCGGAAGCCGCGGAGGCAAGCTCGTAGCTCGAATCCGTGTAGCCGACGCTGTAGGCGATCACTGGTTTGCCCGCGGCACGAACGCGCCGAACCGCAGCCGCGAGGTCCTGAATCGTGGTGTCGCCGCCGCCGACGAAGCCCGAGAGATCGAGCGCGACGCCCTTCACACGGCCGTCGTCCCTGGCCTTGTCCAGCGCCTGGACCAGGTCGCGCAGCCGATATTCGCCGAGCCGGTTGCCGCTGGCGATATCGGACCATCGCGCCCGCGCCGGCTGCTCGACGACGCTGCCGTTGAGGCTGAGGTCGAGCACGCCGTTGTGCACCGGTGCCGGCCGCGCCGACAGCGCGCTGTAGAGCGCTCCGAAGAAGATCAGCATGAAGATCAGGACCAGCACATCCTTGATCCCGACCAGCAGCTTCCAGATTGCGCGGACGAATTTCATCGCGAGGACCTTTGGTTATTCGCGCCGGCGCTAGCGCAGAAGCCCCGCCAATGCGACCCTGCGACTGGATTGCTTCGTCGCTCCGCTCCCCGCAATGACGAGTTGATGAAAGCGCCGGCAATCTCGACGGATGAGCGCAGGCTCCTGTGGCCGCTCGAGCTTCGCTCCACCCTGGCGCTCGCCTGGCCGCTCATTCTCGCCAACGTCACGCAGCAGGCGATCCAGGCGACGGACGTGCTGCTGATGGGCCGCCTCGGCGCGACCCAGCTTGCCGCGGCCACGCTCGCGCTCAACCTCACCTTCACCTTCAATCTGCTGATGCTCGGGCTGATCACGGCTTCCTCGCCGATGATGGCGACCGCGCTGGGGCAGCGGTCCAATGCGGTTCGCGACGTTCGCCGGACCTTTCGCGCGGGACTGTGGCTGCTTGCCTTCATGCTCCCGCCTTACTGGCTGGTTCTGTGGCACATCGGTGCACTGATGCGCGTGTTCGGCGAAGCGCCCGAGCTGGCGCGGCAGGGACAGACATTCATGCGCGCCTACATGTGGTGCACCGCGCCGTGGCTGCTGTTTCAGCTCTTGAGGAACTTCGTCTCCGCGCTCGAGCGGCCCCGAATCGTCTTATGGCTTAGCCTCGTCGGCATCGCCCTCAACGCTTTGCTCAGCTGGTCGCTGATCTTCGGGCATTTCGGGCTGCACGGGTTTGGCCTTCCCGGCGGCGGCCTTGGCAGCACGCTCACCTGGCTGATGTTATGCGCCGCGCTGGTCCTGGTGACCGTGACGGACCGTCGATTCCGCCGCTTCCACCTGTTCGGCAACTGGTGGCGATTCGATCGGCAGAGGACCCTCGCTCTGGTCCGGCTCGGCTGGCCCATCGGCGCGACCATGGCGCTCGAAATGGGCGTGTTCGCCCTCGCTGCATATTTCATGGGCTGGATCGGCGCGCCCGCCGTTGCCGCTCACGCGGTCGCGCTCCAGCTTGCCGCGCTGACATTCATGGTTCCGCTCGGCCTGGGGCAGGCTGCCACCGTGCGGGTGGGGCTGGCGCTTGGCCGAAGCGACGAAGCGGGGATCGCGCGCGCCGGGTGGACCGCATGGGTCATGGGAGTCGCGTTCATGGGCTCGATGGCGCTCGTCATGTGGAGCATTCCGCGGACGCTGGTCACCCTGTTCCTCACCGACGCACCAAAGAACGCAGTCACCATCGCACTCGCCGTGAGCTTCCTGCGCGTGGCTGCCGCCTTCCAGCTGGTCGACGGGGCGCAGGTGATCGGCGCGGGCATGCTTCGCGGCCTTCACGACACCCGCTGGCCGCTGTTGTTCGCGCTCGTCGGCTATTGGGTCGTCGGGCTCGGCATCGGCAGTTGGCTTGCCTTCGCCGCCGACTGGAAAGGCCTCGGCATCTGGATCGGCCTCGCGTCCGGTCTCGCTTCGGTCGCGGCGCTAATGCTGGCGCGCTGGCTGATGCGCGACCGTCTCGGACTGACACGCCTCAAGCGCTCGTAACCGTTACAGCCTGAAAGATCGGCCTGGCGAGGCGTTGACGAATGAACGCAGCACAACCATATGCGTGCCATCGCTGGCACTCTCATGCGGAGAGTGCCAACGGACATGTTCAACTTTTGAAGAGAGAAGAGGGGGTTCAAGCCCATGGGTTTCAGGCCGCTTCATGACCGTGTCCTCGTCCGCCGCGTCGAGGCCGATGAAAAGACTGCCGGCGGGATCATCATTCCCGATACGGCCAAGGAAAAGCCGCAGGAAGGCGAAGTCGTCGCCGTCGGCGCAGGCGCCAAGAACGAAGAGGGCAAGGTTTCGCCGCTCGACGTCAAGGCCGGCGACAAGATCCTGTTCGGCAAATGGTCCGGCACCGAAGTGAAGATCGACGGTGAGGACCTGATCATCATGAAGGAAAGCGACATCCTCGGGATCGTCGGCTGACCTCAGGCCTCGCGCGCGCATGCGCGCGTTGAGGAGCAAACTTAGCAAACTTCCAGGAACGAAAGGGTAGCCAGATGGCAGCCAAAGACGTGAAATTCAGCCGCGATGCGCGTGAACGCGTGATGCGCGGCGTCGACATCCTCGCCGATGCGGTTCGGGTGACGCTCGGTCCCAAGGGCCGCAACGTGATCCTCGACAAGAGCTTCGGCGCTCCGCGGATCACCAAGGACGGCGTCACCGTCGCCAAGGAGATCGAGCTCAAGGACAAGTTCGAGAATATGGGCGCGCAGATGGTGCGCGAGGTGGCGTCGAAGACCAACGACATCGCCGGTGACGGCACCACCACCGCGACCGTGCTCGCCCAGGCGATCGTTCGCGAGGGCATGAAGTCGGTTGCCGCCGGAATGAACCCGATGGACCTCAAGCGCGGCATCGACATCGCCGTGAAGAAGGTCGTCGAGGACCTCAAGAAGCGGTCAAAGGACGTGTCGGGCTCCAATGAGATCGCGCAGGTCGGAATCATCTCGGCGAACGGCGACCGCGAGGTCGGCGAAAAGATCGCCGAGGCGATGGAGAAGGTCGGCAAGGAAGGCGTGATCACGGTCGAGGAGGCCAAGGGCCTCGAATTCGAGCTCGACGTCGTCGAGGGCATGCAGTTCGACCGCGGCTACCTCTCGCCCTACTTCATCACCAACCCGGAGAAGATGCAGGTCGAGCTTTCGGATCCGTACATCCTGATCCACGAGAAGAAGCTGTCGAACCTGCAGGCGATGCTTCCGGTGCTCGAGGCTGTGGTCCAGGCGGGCCGTCCGCTTCTGATCATCGCCGAGGACATCGAGGGCGAAGCGCTGGCGACGCTGGTCGTCAACAAGCTGCGCGGCGGCCTCAAGGTCGCGGCGGTGAAGGCGCCGGGCTTCGGCGATCGCCGCAAGGCGATGCTCGAGGACATCGCCATCCTTACGGGCGGCGAGATGATCAGCGAGGATCTCGGCATCAAGCTCGAGAATGTGACGCTGAACATGCTCGGCCAGGCCAAGCGGGTGACGATCGACAAGGACAATACGACGATCGTCGACGGCGCCGGCTCCAAGGACGCGATCGAGGCGCGAGTTGCCGCGATTCGCCAGCAAACCGAGACGACCACGTCCGATTACGACCGCGAGAAGCTGCAGGAGCGGCTGGCGAAGCTCGCCGGCGGCGTTGCCGTGATCAAGGTTGGCGGCGCTTCCGAGGTCGAGGTGAAGGAGCGCAAGGACCGCGTCGACGACGCGCTCCACGCGACCCGCGCAGCGGTCGAGGAAGGGATCGTCCCCGGTGGCGGCACTGCGCTGCTTTATGCCGGCAAGGCCCTCGAGGGCCTCAAGGGCGAGAATGACGACCAGACCCGCGGCATCGATATCATCCGCAAGGCGCTTCAGTCGCCGGTTCGGCAGATCGCCGAGAATGCCGGCCATGACGGCGCCGTTGTCGCCGGAAAGCTGATCGACGGAAACGACGAGAAGCTCGGCTTCAACGCCCAGACCGAGGTGTTCGAGAACCTGGTCAAGGCTGGCGTGATCGACCCGACCAAGGTGGTGCGCGCGGCGCTCCAGGACGCGGCCAGCGTCGCTGGGCTCCTGATCACCACCGAGGCGACGATCGCCGAAGTGCCCGACGACAAGCCCGCTCCGGCGATGGCCGGCGGGGGCATGGGCGGAATGGACTTCTAAGCCCTAAACCCTCTCCCCCCGGAGAGGGCTGGGTGGGAGTTCAATCCGACGAATTGGAAGGGCCGGCGGAGCGATTCGCCGGCCCTTCTTCATTGGCGACGTGATTGAGCATCGCGTCGGCGTCGTTGAGCTGCGCGGACTGCTCGGGTGTCGGCGCCGGCGGCTGCCGGTCATGGCAGGCGGCGGCGACCAGGAGGACGCCAACGAACAGCTTTCTCACTCGGGCAAGCTATCACTTTGCGCGGCCATAAAAAAAGGGCCGCCCAGGGGCGGCCCTTCATTACCGGCTTCGCGAAGAAGCCTTACTTGTTCTCAGTCGCGTTCTTGACCGCGCCCTGCGCGTTCTCGGCGGCGTTCTTCGTCGCCGCGGCGTCATTCTGAACGACGTTCAGCGCGTTGTCCGCGGCGTTGACCGAATCGTTGGTCGCGGCGTTGGTCTGATCGGCCGCGGCGTTCGAGACTTCCGTCGAATTGGCGGCGTTGTTGTCCGCGTTATTCTTGTTGCACGCGGCAAGGCCGAGCGCGAGGACCGCAACGGTCACAACAGTGGCAACCTTCTTCATGATCGTTCCATTCCCTTTATTGTGCCCCTGGGGTGGGCACCACCCGGGCCTGCCGTGCGAATCGTCCAGGCCAGGCTCGCGGCAATAGCTTCAATCCCTACCAACCGACAAGGGATTATTTCGGAACACGAATTGACCATATAAAGATATCTTTATATCCTTAACTCGTGACGGCCGCAGTTCCCCTTGCCGACCGATTCCAGGCGCTCGCCGATCCGACGCGCCTGCGCATCGTCGTGCTTCTCCGGCTGATGGAGCTGTCGGTGGGCGAGCTGGCGCAAGTGCTTGGCCAGAGCCAGCCGCGCGTGTCGCGCCATCTCAAGATCCTCGCCGACGCCGGCGTGCTCGAGCGGCGCAAGGAAGGCAGCTGGGTATTTCTGACGCTCGCCGATGCGGAGCGCGTCGAGCCGATGTTCGCACTGGTCGATGCCTGGACCGATCCGCTCACTCAGGAGCTGTTTGCGATCGACGCCGCGCGCACCGAAGCGATCCGGGCGGAACGCGCCGAGGCAGCCAACCGCTACTTTGCCGGACACGCCGAAGTATGGGACCAGATCCGATCGCTGCACGTCGCCGAAAGCGAGGTCGAACGGGCAATCGACGATTCGCTCGGCCGCCGTCCACTCGGCCGCCTGGTCGACATCGGCACCGGCACCGGGCGGATGATCGAGCTGTTCGGCCCGCGCTCCAGCCAGGCAATCGGGATCGACCGCTCGTCCGACATGCTTCGGCTTGCCAGGGTGAAGCTGGAAGCGGCGGGAATATCCTCGAGCCTGAGGCAGGGCGACATGTATGCGCTTCCGCTCGGCGATCAGAGCGCCGACACCATCGTCATCCACCAGGTGCTTCATTACGCCCACTCGCCGGCCGCGGCGATCGCCGAGGCGACGCGTGTGCTGGCGCCGGGCGGGACGTTGCTCGTCGTCGACTTCGCCGCGCACGAGCGCGAGGAGCTTCGCTCGACCGATGCCCACATCCGCCTCGGCTTCGAAGATGAGGTGATGTCCGGCTGGTTCGCATCCGCGGGCCTTGCGATCGACCAGATCCATCATCTCGAGGGCGGCGAGCTGACCGTGACCCTGTGGCGCGGTTCGAAACAGCCGCTCCGTCAGCGGAGGGCAGCATGAACGCGCTCGAAAGGCTGAATCAGCACCGGCCGCTGTTCGCCGAAGCCCGCGGCGACATTGAGGTGAGCTTCGAATTCTTCCCGCCCAAGACCGAGAAGATGGAGCAGAACCTTTGGGAATCGATCAAGACTCTCGAGCCGCTGCGTCCGCGCTTCGTGTCGGTCACCTACGGCGCCGGCGGATCGACGCGCGAGCGCACCCACGCGACGGTCGAACGAATCCTTAAGGAGACCGAGCTGACGCCCGCGGCGCACCTGACCTGCGTCGGTGCTCCGCGCGACGAGATCCACTCCATTGCCCGCGACTATTGGGACCTCGGCGTCCGGCACATCGTCGCCCTTCGCGGAGACGCGCCCGAGCCCGGCGCCAAATACCAGCCGCACCCTGAAGGCTTTCGCGACGCGACGGAGCTGGTGGCTGGCCTCAAGGCGGTTGCTCCGTTCGACATTTCGGTCGCGGCTTACCCGGAGATCCACCCCGACTCATCGACCCGCGCGTTCGATCTCGAGAACCTCAAGCGCAAGGTGGACGCGGGCGCCGACCGCGCGATCACGCAATTCTTCTTCTCCGCGGACTGCTTCTTCCGCTTTCGCGACGAGGCGGCAGCGGCGGGCATCGATGCGGAAATCGTCCCCGGAATCCTGCCGGTTTCCAACGTCGCGACGACGCGCCGCTTTGCGCAAACCTGCGGAGCGACGATTCCGCAGTGGCTCGACGACATGTTCGAGGGCCTCGACGACCTGCCATCGGCGCGCCAGCTGATCGCGGCGACGGTCGCTGCGGAACTCTGCGGGCAACTCTACGCCGGCGGAGTCCGCAACTTCCATTTCTACACGCTCAATCGCGCGGAGCTCAGCTACGCCATCTGTCACTTGCTTGGAGTACGTGCAAAGCCATGACCCCAGCCGACCGCCTCCGCGCCGAAGCGGCAAGCCGAATCCTGATCAAGGACGGCGCCTACGGGACGCAGGTCCAGCAGCGGCGGCTGCAGGAGGCCGACTATCGCGGCTCGCTGGAACTGGCCAAGGACCAGCGCGGCAATAACGACCTGCTCAACCTGACAAAGCCCGAGGTGATCCGTTCGATCTGCGAAAGCTTCGCCGATGCGGGCGCCGAGATCCTCGCCACCAACACCTTCAACGCCAATGCGATCAGCCAGGCCGATTTCGCCGCCGAGCACCTCGTGCGCGACATGAACCGCGCGTCTGCGGAGATCGTTCGCGAGGTCGCCGACCGCTACAGCCGCAGCGACGGACGTCCGCGCTGGGTGGCCGGCGCGCTCGGCCCGACCAACAAGACATTGTCGCTGTCGCCCAACGTCAACGATCCCGCCTTCCGCGAAGTCGACTTCGACCAGGTGAAGGCGGTCTATCGCGAGCAGATCGACGCATTGGTCGAAGGCGGCGTCGATTTCATCCTCATTGAGACCATCTTCGATACGCTCAACGCCAAGGCCGCGATCATGGCGACTCTCGAGGCCGAGCAGGGACTCGACCGTGCGCTTCCGCTGATGATATCGATGACGCTTACGGACCTTTCGGGCCGCAACCTCTCCGGCCACACGGTCGAGGCCTTCTGGGCCACCGTGCGCCATGCGAAGCCGGTCACCATCGGTCTCAACTGCTCGTTCGGTGCGGCGCAGCTGCGCCCGCATCTCGCGGCGCTCTCGGCCAGGGCCGACGCGCTCATCATGGCCTATCCCAATGCCGGCCTTCCCAACGAGCTGGGCGAATATGACGAAGCGGCGGAGCAAACCGCCGCCCAGGTCCGCGAATGGGCGAAGAGCGGCCTAGTGAACATTGTCGGCGGCTGCTGCGGGACGACTCCCCAGCACATCGCCGCAATTGCCGGGGCGGTGCGCGATTGCACGCCGCGCGCCGTCCCGGCCGCGCAGTCCGGCACATTGCTCGCCGGGCTCGAACCGATGGTGATTGCGGCCTGACATGGAGCTTTCGAAGGTTGAACAGGCAGGCGCGGGCGCGCGCTTCGTAAACATCGGCGAGCGCTGCAACGTCACCGGGTCGGCGCGTTTCAAGAAGCTGATCATGAACGGCGACTATGACGCCGCCGTCGAGGTCGCACGCGACCAGGTCGAAAACGGCGCGCAGATCATCGACGTCAACATGGACGAGGCGCTGCTCGACTCCGAGCAGGCAATGACCATCTTCCTGAAGCGCATCGCCGCGGAGCCCGATATCGCGCGTGTGCCGGTGATGGTCGACAGCTCCAAGTGGAGCGTGATCGAAGCCGGCCTCAAATGCGTGTCGGGCAAGCCGATCGTCAATTCGATCAGCATGAAGGAAGGCGAAGGGCCGTTCCTTGAGCTCGCGCGCAAATGCCGCGCCTATGGGGCCGCGGTCGTGGTGATGGCGTTCGACGAAATCGGCCAGGCTGACACGGTTCAGCGCAAGATCGAAATCTGCGACCGCGCGTACAAGCTGCTTCTCGCCGACGGCACCGAGCCGAACGATATTGTCTTCGACCCGAACATCTTCGCAGTAGCGACCGGAATCGACGAGCACCGCCGCTACGCGCTCGATTTTATCGAGGCCGCGAGCGAGATCCGCCGCCGTTGCCCGGGGACGCACATCAGCGGCGGTCTTTCGAACCTCAGCTTTTCGTTCCGCGGCAATGAGCCCGTTCGCCGCGCAATGCACAGCGTGTTCCTCTATCACGCGATCCCGGCGGGCATGGACATGGGCATCGTCAACGCGGGCCAGCTCGACGTCTACGACCAGATCGATCCCGAGCTTCGCGAAGCCTGCGAGGACGTGATCCTCGACCGCCGCGACGATGCGACCGAGCGGCTGATCGCGCTCGCCGAGAAGTACAAGGACGTCGACCCTGCCGCCGAGAAGGCCGCCGCCGAATGGCGCTCGCTGCCCGTCACGGAGCGCCTTTCGTATGCGCTCGTTAAAGGCATCGACGCGCACATTATCGACGACACCGAGGAAGCGCGGCAGCAGTTCGATCGTCCGATCGAGGTGATCGAAGGTCCGCTCATGGACGGCATGAACGTCGTCGGCGACCTGTTCGGGTCGGGCAAGATGTTCCTGCCGCAGGTGGTCAAATCGGCCCGCGTGATGAAGCGCGCCGTCGCCTACCTCTTTCCCTTCATCGAGAAGGAGAAAGAGGAGAGAGGAGTCACCCAAGGCAAGGGCCGGATCGTCATGGCGACGGTCAAGGGCGACGTTCACGACATCGGCAAGAACATCGTCGGCGTGGTCCTCCAGTGCAACGGCTTCGAGGTCATTGACCTCGGCGTGATGGTGCCGTGGCAGGACATATTGAAGTGCGCCGACGACAACCAGGCCGACATGATCGGTCTCAGCGGTCTCATCACGCCGTCGCTCGACGAGATGGTGACGGTCGCGGGCGAGATGCAGCGCGCCGAGATGAAGCTCCCGCTCCTGATCGGCGGCGCGACGACCAGCAAGGCGCACACCGCGCTCAGGATCGACCTCGCCTACGAAGGCCCCGTCATCCACGTGCTCGACGCGAGCCGCGCGGTGGGAGTTGCGTCCTCGCTCGTCTCCGACACGCAGAAGGAGCCGCTCGTCGACAAGACGGCCGACGAATATGAGGCGCTTCGCCAGGCGCGGTCGCGGAGCGGCCAGAGCGAGCTCGCGAGTCTCGAGGCGGCGCGGGCCAACGCATTCCCCTACGATCCGTCGGGCCAGGCGCCGCCGCCGGCCTATCCCGGGATGCATCATTTCGGCGAATGGCCGCTCAAGGACCTCCGCGCGTCGATCGACTGGACGCCCTTTTTCCGTGCTTGGGAGCTCGCCGGCACCTATCCCGCCATCCTCGATGACGAAGTCGTCGGCGAAAGCGCGCGCAACCTGTTCAACGACGCGCAGGCGATGCTCGATCAACTGATCGCCGAGCGCTGGGTGACGCCGAAGGCCACCGTCGGCCTGTGGCGCGCCAGGCGCGAGGGCGACGACATCCTGGTGCTCGCCGGCAATGACTGGACCCGGCTGCCGATGCTCCGCCAGCAGGTGAAGAAGCGCGAGGGCAGGGCGAACATGTGCCTCGCCGATTTCATCAGTCCCGAAGGCGAGGACTGGATCGGCGGCTTCGCGGTCGGGATCCACGGGCTCGAACCGCATCTCGAGCGCTTCAAGTCCGAACATGACGATTATTCGGACATCCTCTTGAAAGCGCTCGCCGACCGTCTCGCCGAAAGCTTCGCCGAAGTGCTCCATGCCGAGGTTCGCCAGCGCCTCTGGGGCTATGCCGAGGAGCATCTTTCGAACGAACAGCTGATCCGCGAGAAATATGAGGGCATTCGGCCCGCGCCGGGATATCCCGCCTGTCCCGACCATAGTTTGAAGCCGATCCTGTTCCAGATGCTCGGCGGCAATCCCGGCGAAGTGGTGCTGACCGAGAATTTCGCGATGCTTCCAACCTCCGCCGTGTCCGGCTTCTATTTCGGCCACCGCGACAGCCAGTATTTCGGAGTCGCGCGGATCGGCCGTGATCAGCTCGAGGAATATGCCGGGCGCCGCGGCGTTTCGACCGAGCAGGCGGAACGCTGGCTTCGGCCGAATTTGGATTGAACCGCCGCAGCCGTTACGGGCACTGCAAACCAATGCTCCGCCGGCTCCTCATCCTCTTTGCGCTGCTGCTCGTGCCCGCGCTCGCGACCGCGCGCGGCATCGAGCCGCAGCTGGTCGCGGAAGGGCCGGCGCCGCCCGGCAGCGAGGTCGAGCTCGCGATCCACATGCGCCCGGCTCCGGGCTGGCATGGCTATTGGGTCAATCCCGGCGACGCCGGCCTGCCGATGCAGGTCCAGTGGAATCTTCCCAGAGGATTCACGGTCGATGCGCTGCGCTATCCCCTGCCGACCCGGCTCGAGATCGCCAACCTGATGAATTACGTGTTCGAGAAGGATTACGCGGTGCTGGCGCGTCTGCATGTGCCGGCGGACGCGAAGGGGATCATCCCGATCCGCGCCGACGCCCATTACCTCGCCTGCACCGATCAGGTCTGCGTGCCCGAGGAGGGCGAGCTCTCGCTCGATCTTCCGGTCGGGAGCGGGACTCCGAACCGCGCCGAATTCGACGCGTGGCGGCAGGCGCTTCCGCAGCCGATCCCGACGCCCGGCCGTTTCCAAAGCGCCGGAAACAAGCTGCGCGTCGCCATCCCGCTGCCGGCGAGTGTCAAGGTCGACCAGCCCTACCTCTTTCCGTTGACCGACGGCCCCGTCGACTATGACGCGAAGCAGGATTTCCGTCGCTCCGGCGACACGCTGATCGCGGAGCTCCAGCGCAAGGGCGACGCACCGCCGCAATTTGCCGGCGTGATCGCGCTCGGCAACGGACGCGGACTCCAATTCAGCGCGTTGCCGGGCCCGGTGGCCGAAGGCTCACCGCTCGACGGGTTGGGCTGGAGCGCGGTGATCTGGGCGGTACTCGGCGCGATTGCGGGCGGCATCCTCCTCAACCTCATGCCGTGCGTCTTCCCCATCCTGGCGCTGAAGGCGCTGCATATTTCCCGCGCCGGCGGAGACGCGCGTGAAGCGCGGTCCGACGCGCTCGCCTACACGGCGGGAACGATCGTCGGGACCGGCGCGCTCGGCGCCATTCTTCTCGCCATCCGGGCTGCGGGCGCCGAAGCTGGCTGGGCCTTCCAGCTGCAGGATCCGCGAACGATCATGCTCCTACTGCTGCTCGCTGTGGCGATCACCGCGAACCTGCTCGGCCTGTTCGAGCTGCCGGTGTTCGGCGGCGCGGCGCGGCCCGCCGGGAGCTTTGGCACCGGCGCGCTCGCGGCGTTCGTCGCGACACCCTGCGCGGGCCCCTTCCTGGGAGCGGCGCTCGGGACGGCGCTGCTTCTACCGCTCGCGGGATCGGTGCTCGTCTTCGCCGCGCTGGGCTTAGGGCTTGCCCTGCCGTTCGTTGCCGTCGCGTTCATTCCCGCGCTTCGGACGAGATTGCCGAAGCCCGGCCCGTGGATGCGCCGCCTGCAGCGTTTCCTCGCCATCCCGATGGCGGCGAGCGCGCTTGCGGCGCTGTGGCTGCTCTACCGCCTCGCCGGCCAGCAGGTGCTCCTCATCGGCGTCGCGATCAGCATGGGCGTGCTGTTCGCCGCTTATGAGGCCGGGCGCCTCCAGCGGCGCAACAAAAACGGTTCCTGGGGCGGCGCGGTCGCGGCGGTTGCTCTGGCGGTTGGGGGCATTTGGCTGATGCCCGATCATGCATCGTCGACGCAGCAGCTCGCGGGCGCCGAGACCTGGAGCGAGGCGCGCGTCGCAAGCGATCTCCAACAAGGCCATCCGGTGTTCGTCTATTTCACCGCCGACTGGTGCCTCAGCTGCAAGGTCAACGAAGTGACCTCGATTGACCGCGGCGAGGTCCGCGACGCCTTCCGCAAGGCGGGGGTCAAGGTGCTCGCCGCCGATTGGACCAAGGGCGACCCGACAATCACCCGCTTCCTCGAAAGCCAGGGGAGGGCCGGCGTGCCGCTCTATCTCTGGTACGCGCCGGGCAAGCCGGTCGAGCAGCTGCCGCAGGTGCTCACCCCGGCGATGCTTATCGACCGCGCTCGGTCGCACTGACGGCGGGCGCTCGGCTCCAGACCTTCTTGCCCCCGACCCAGGTCTCGAGCACCTGCGTCCGATAGAGTTCGGGCACGCTTGCCGTACTGATGTCGCGGTCCACGATCACGAAGTCCGCCCATTTGCCGGGATCGAGCGATCCGATCCTGTCCTCGGCGAACCCGGCATAGGCCGCGCCGCGGGTGTAGGCGCGCAGGGCTTGGCCGAACGACAGCCGCTGATCCGGGAACCACCCGCCGGGCGGCTGTCCCTGGATGTCCTGCCGGCTGATCGCCGCGGCGAGGCCGGGGAACGGATTGGGAGATTCCACCGGGAAGTCCGTGCCGAATGCCAGCTTGGCGCCGGTCTTCAGCATCGACTGCCACGCGTAGGCGCACTTCAGCCGGCTGAGGCCCAAGCGCTTCTCCGCCATCAGCCGATCGCTGGTCTGGTGTGTCGGCTGCATCGACGCGATCATGTGCCCGCGCGCGATCCGCGGCAGGTCGGCGCAATCGATCACCTGGGCGTGCTCGATGCGGAAGCGGCGGTTGAGCCCATATTTGCTGTCGAGCCATTCGTACGTGCGGATGACCTGGGCGTTGGCGGCGTCGCCGATGGCGTGGGTCGCGACCTGGAAGCCGGCCGACGCGGCTCGGTCCTCCAGCTGGCGAAGGTCGGCATCCGAATGGAGTTGGTTGCCGGTCGTGCCCGGAGCGTCCGAGTAAGGCTGCTTCAGCCACGCCCCGCGTGAGCCTAGCGCACCATCGTCAAAGAACTTGGCTCCCACGGCCCGCAGCCGGTCGCCGTACATCCAGTCGGTCGGATGGGGGATGACCTTCAACGGGTCCTCGCCCGGCGCAAGATGCGTGGGGTCGCCCAGAAGATAGACCATCAGCCGCACGTTCAGCTGCCCGGCATCGCCCGACCGGCGGAAGGTGTTCCAGTCCTCGAGCGACGTGCTCATCGATCCGACCCCGGTCACTCCGAAGCCGAGCAATATGTCCTGCGCCTTGGCGAAGGCCTGGTCCATTTCCGCCTGGCTCGGCGCCGGGATGGCGCGATTGATCAGCGCCTTGGCATTGTCGACGAACACGCCGTTGATGATCTCGCCACCCGCCGGCGACGGAGTCTGCGCAGTCACTCCGGCGGCGCGCATCGCGGCGCTGTTGGCGACGATTGCGTGGCCGTCGACCCTCGCAAGCACGACCGGCCGGTCCGGAACGACAGCATCGAGATCGGCGGCCGTCGGGAATTGCTTGGTCGGCCACAACTCCTGATTCCAGCCGGCCCCGAGGATCCAGTGCACGTCGGGATGCTGCGCCGCATACTCGCGCAGCCGCTGCTGCAACTCCTGGAGCGAGTGCGTTCCGATGAGGTCGAGGTGGAACGCATCATTTCCGAGCTCCATCACGTGACCATGCGCGTCGATGAAGCCGGGCAGCAGCGTCTGCCCATGCACGTCGATCGTCGTCGTCGCTTTGGGCAGCGGGTCGCCCGGGTGGAGCAGCCGGACGACCTTGCCGTCGTCGCCGATCAGCAGGCCGCTGAAATGCTGCACGTGGCCGGCGGAATCGACCTGGATTCCGTTGGCATGGTCGATCAAGGTCGTGGCGGAGGCGGCCGAAGCGAGCAGTGCCCCGGCGATCGCGAGGACGGTGGTTTTCATGGCGCTCGGCTTAGCATTGTTCCGCGCGCGGTGAAGAGCTAGGCCGCGGCTCGATGCTTCAGCCCCCGACCATCGACGACATCCGCGCCGCGGCCGAGCGCATAAAGGGCGCGGTGATCCGCACGCCGATGCTGGTCAGCCGGACGCTGTCGGAGGTCGTCGGCGCGGAGGTCTGGCTGAAGTTCGAGAACCTGCAGTTCACTGCCGCGTACAAGGAGCGCGGCGCGCTCAACAAGTTGCTCCAGCTTACGCCGGAGGAGCGCAAGCGCGGCGTAATCGCCGCGTCGGCCGGCAATCACGCCCAGGCGGTCGCCTACCACGCCAAGCGCCTGGGTATCCCCGCGACGATCGTGATGCCCGAGCCGACTCCGACGGTGAAGGTCACCCAGACCGCCGGCTTCGGCGCCACCGTTGTGCTCCACGGCGCCCTGTTCGACGATGCGTTCGCCAAGGCGCGTGAGCTCGCGGCCGAGCATGGCTACGTCTTCATCCATCCGTTCGACGATCCGCAGATCATCGCAGGCGCCGGTACCGTCGGGCTCGAAATGCTCGAGGACGCGCCCGATCTCGACATGATCGTGGTGCCGATCGGCGGCGGCGGGCTGATGTCGGGCGTGTCGATCGCCGCCCGCGCGATCAAGCCCGGCATCGAGCTGATCGGAGTCGAGGCCGAGCTTTACCCGTCGATGAAATGCGCGATCCAGGGCTGCGACATGGCCCTGGGCGGCGACACGCTGGCCGAAGGCATCGCCGTCAAGCAGCCCGGCGAGCTGACGTCACGCATCCTGAAGGAGCTCGCCAACGATGTCGTGCTCGTGCCGGAGCGCGAGCTGGAACGCGCAGTGGCGATGCTGGTCGGCATCGAAAAAACCGTCGTCGAAGGGGCGGGCGCGGCCGGCCTCGCCGCCATGCTCGCCGACCCGGAGCGGTTTCGTGGGCGAAAGGTCGCGACCCTGCTGTGCGGCGGCAACATTGACACGCATCTCCTCGCCAATGTCCTCGTCCGCGACCTTGTCCGCCAGGGGCGCATCGCCCGCCTTCGGGTCGCGGTCCAGGACCAGCCGGGCGCGCTCGCCGCGATTACTCGCCAGGTCTACGAGGCGGGGGCGAACATCATCGAGATCCGCCACAGCCGCATCTTCACCGCGCTTCCGGCAAAGGACACGGTGATCGAGGTCGAATGCGAGGCCAAGGATCCGGATACGATCGACCAGGTCGTGGTTCGACTCGAAGGCGCCGGCTTCCGAGTCGAGCGCGCCCAGCTCGACTGATTGCTGTCCCCCCGCGGGACAGTGCCGGCACTCTGTCGAAATTGACGCATCCGAAGTCTTTTCATCGGCGTTTACCAGCCGCATAAAGAGTGGCGTAACCATTTGAGTGAGGTCCCGGGGTGAGCGCACCCTTCCGCTTCCCGAAATTCTTCGTGACGAACCCGAGCCCGTGTCCGTATCTTCCGGGCAAGGTCGAGCGGAAGGTCTTCACCGAACTCACCGGCCGCCACGCCAGCGAACTCAACGAAGCTTTGGGCCGCATCGGCTTCCGTCGAAGCCAGTCCGTCGCCTACCGCCCGAGCTGCATCGACTGTTCCGCCTGTGTCTCCGTGCGCGTGCTCGCCGCCGAGTTCGAGGCCAGCGCGACACAGCGCAAGCTGCTGCGCCGCCATTCGGACCTCGAGATCGGCGCGTGCAAGCCGTGGACCACCGAAGAACAATATCAGCTGCTCCGCCGCTATCTCGCCATTCGCCACCCCGGCGGCGGCATGGCCGAGATGGACGAGAGCGACTTTGCCGACATGGTCGAGCAGACCCCGGTCCGAACTTATGTGATCGAATATCGCGAACCGTCGAAGGGCGGCCGGCCGGGCAAGCTGGTCGGTGCCTGTCTGTCCGACCAGCAGAGCGACGGACTGTCGATGATCTACAGCTTCTTCGACGTCGGGCCGGACGCCCGCAAGGGACTCGGCACCTACATCATCCTCGACCACGTCATTCGCGCCGCGCGTGCCGGGCTGCCTTACGTCTATCTCGGCTATTGGGTCGAAGGTTCGTCCCGGATGGCCTACAAGACCAGCTTCAGGCCGCTCGAGCGGCTTGGCCGCGAAGGCTGGCGGCGGATGGACGCGCCGGATGCCGAGCCGCCGTCAAAATCGATCGCGCTCCCGATGCGCCGCACGCGAACCCGCCTGCTGATCGACGCCTGAGCGCGTCGGCACTTCTTTTATCGCCGCAAAACAATGGTATGATGGCCGCCGACCAGGGGGAAGTCATGACCAACTTGTCGCTAAGGCTCGCGGCGCTCGTCCTCCTCTCGAGCATTCCTGCCGGGCAACTCCTCGCGCAGGGCGCGCCGAAATCCGCGCAGCTCGAACTCGCCAAAGAGGCGGACAAGCTCAAGCCGGGACAATGGGTGTGGAAGCCCGAGATCGCGCCCACGGGCCCGATCCTGGTTTATGTCGATCTCTCGCGCCAGCTCGCCACCGTCTATCGCAACGGCGTCCGGATCGGCGTCTCGACCATCTCGTCCGGGCGGCCGGGCTATGAGACGCCGACCGGCGTCTTCACCATCCTCGAGAAGAACAAGGAGCATTTCTCGAAGAAATACGACGACGCGCCGATGCCCTATCAGGAGCGGCTCACCTGGGGCGGGGTCGCGCTGCACGCGGGCGGACTTCCGGGCTATCCTGAAAGCCACGGCTGCGTCCACCTGCCGCTCGCTTTCTCGAAGATCCTGTTCGACGCCATGCCGATGGGGGGCACGGTTGTGATCGCCGGGGGCCACGAGGACCCGGTGAAGCGGCCCGCCGCTGGCGTGCTCGCGCCCGCGCTGGCCGGAGTCACGCCGCCGCCGGCGACTCCGCTGACGCCCGAAGGGAGCTTCACCTGGAATCCCGGCGCGAGCGCCGACGGGCCCGTCTCGATCATCATCTCGACCGGCGACCAGCAGGTCGTGGTGCTGAGGAACGGCGTGGAGATCGGCCGCGCCCACGCCGACGTCCAGCAGCAGACCAACGAAGCGCAGGTGATGACCTTCGCCGGCGGCAAGCAAAAGCAGTGGATCCAGGTCGGCGTGTCCGACCTCACCGGTCACACCGCCGAGATCATCAGCACCGAGCGCGTCGAGCAGATGCATCTTCCCGCAGCGTTTGTCGCCGACATGCGCTCGGTGATCACGCCGGGAACGACGGTGCTGGTCACGCAGGCAAGCGTCGGCCACGGTTCGACGGGTCAGCAGGCCACCGTGCTCGACGCGGACGACGGAAAGTGACCCGGCGCTAGAGCCTCACTGCGGCAGGACCTGGTGCTTGTCGGGCGCCGCCGGCACTGGGAATTGCGGAACCGGGTGCTGCTGGAGCTGCGACAGCGCTTCGGCGACCGCGGCCTCGAGCTGCGGGTCGTGGCCCTGGCGGATGAGCTCGGGATCCTGCGCCACCTCGATGTCGGGCGCGATTCCGATATCCTCCACCTCCCACTGGCCGTGAGTCCCGTAGAGCGCCCAGCGCGGCGCGGTGACGGAACCGCCATCGATCAGCTGCGGATAGCCGCCGATACCGACGAGGCCGCCCCAGGTCCGCTCGCCGACCAGGGTGCCGACATGGTTCTTCTTGAACAACCACGGGAGGGCGTCGCCGCCTGAGCCCGACATCTCGTTGATGACCATCACCTTGGGCCCGAAGATCGCGGCCGCGGGCTCGACGACGGGCCCGCCCTCGCGCGTCTCATTGACCATCTGCGGCGTGCGGGTCAGCTCGGTGATGATGTAATCGGCGATGTCGCCGCCATGGTTGAAACGCTCGTCAATGACCGCCGCCTGCTTGCCGACCTGGGAATAATAATAACGGTTGAAGTTGGCGAAGCCGCCCTCCGCCGTGTCGGGAAGATAGACGTAGGCGACGCGCCCGCCGGACAGGCGATCGACGAGCCTGCGGTTCGATTCCATCCAGTCGCGCAGCCGAAGCTCGGATTCGCTGCGGACCGGGACGACGGTGACGTTGCGAACGCCGCGCCCGTCGGCCGTCGGCCCGACCGTCAGGACCGTATGCTTGCCCGCGGTCCCGTCGAGGAATTTGTAGATCGGTGCATCGGCGGTGACCGGCCGGCCGTTGACGGCGAAGAGATATTCGCCCGCGCGCACGTCGACACCCGGTTGGCTCAGCGGCGAGACCAGCTTCGGATTCCAGTTCTCGCCCTGGAGCACCTTGGTGATCTGCCAGCGGCCGTTCGAAACAGCGAAATCGGCGCCGAGCAGCCCGACCTGCGCCCTCGGCTGATCGGGCAGGTCGCCACCCCGGATGAAGGTGTGGCCGACCTGCAGATGGCCGGTCATTTCCTCGAACAAGGCGGTGAGGTCCTGGCGTGCGGCAATGCCCGGCAGGTAACGCGCGTAGACGCGCTCGGCGCGGTTGATGTCGAGGCCGTGGAACTTGGGATCGTAGAAGAAGTCGCGTTCGATCCGCCACACCTCGTTGTACATCTGCCCCCACTCGGCTTTCGGATCGACCCACACGCTCATGTCGCTGAGCCGGAGCGGCTTCACGTCGTCCTTGAGCGGCGCGTCGGCGTCGGCGACGATCCAGTCGTCCTTGCGCTTGAGAAGGATCTTGGAGCCATCGGCGGACACGGCAAAGCTTCCGTCTTCGACGTCGTCCGCCAGCTTCGTGTTTTTCCGGTCCTTGAAGCTGAACCGATACAGCGTCTCGGGCGGGCCGTTGCCGGCCGATTCCAGCGGATCTTCGTCGCTGACCGCGGTCGGCGCGACGAGCGTATAGACGACGCCGTCCTTGCCGGTTTCGAGGTCCACCAGGTTCGCGCGCGGGATCGGCAGCGCGAGGATCCGCTGGTCGAGGCCGTCGAAATCGATCGCGACCGGCGCGGGCGGCGTGGGGGCCGCGGCTTTGACGCCTTTTTCGGAGCCCTTCTTGTCCTTGTCCGAATCCTTGTCGCCGGCGTCCGCGAGCGGGCCGCTGCTCTGGTCGGGAGCGGCATTCTCCTCGTCGCTTTCGGGCAAGGTCGGCGACGCGACGCCCTTGCGAAGCACCATTACATAGGCCGCGCTCGATTGGGGGCGGCCAAGGCTCGACATGTCCAGCCAGCCTGCGCCGGGCCCGCGGTCGGTGCTCGCGGTGAAGTAGAGATACTTGCCGCTTCGATCGAACCGCGGCGAACCGACATCGCTCGTGCCGTCGGTGATCTGGGTTGAGCGCCGGTAGGCCAGCGAATAGACCGAAGCGGCGTGCAGGTGGTTCGGCAGCTGCTTGGTATAGACGATCCAGCGGCTGTCCGGCGACCATGCCGGGTCGAGCTTGAACTGCGGCGAGTCGTAGCGATCGGTGTCGATCCGGATCGGCGTCGCGGCGCCGGACAGGTCGACCATCCACAGGTTCAGCCTCTTGTCGTGGAACACGATCTTGTGGCTGTCCGGCGACCAGCGCGGCTCATAATAAAAGGACCCCGGCTCACCGAGCGGGATGGTGCGGACCGCGCCGACGCCCGATGCGGGCCGGATCACCAGCGCATATTCGCCCGACGCGTCCGAGAAGTCCGCGACCCAGTTCCCGTCGGGCGAGGCGGCCGGATCGCGGTCCGCGACCGACGGCGATTGGGTGAGATTGCGAATCTCGCCCTTGTCGGCCGGTGCGGAAAGGATCTCGCCGCGGGTTTCGAACAGCACGCGCTTGCCCGACGGCGTGATCGCCGCGTGCAGGATCGTATCGGGCTTCAGCGCCTCGAAATGGGGCCGCAGCTGCGGCAGATCGGCGTCGATCGTGACGGGCACGTCGCTCAGCTGGCCGGTCGCCGTGTCGAACAGCTGCAGCTTGCCGAAATGGTCGATGACGATCCCGCCGGGCCCGGCCGAAGCCGACTTCATGTCGAACCCTTGCGAATTGTCGACCAGGCGCTGGATCGCGCCCGAGCCGACGTCATAGGAATAGAGCGTGACCGGCCCGTCGCGATCGGACAGGAAATAAAGGCGGTTGCCGACCCACATAGGATCGCGGTCGTTGCTGTTCGGGCGCGGCACCGGGGTGACGTGCGAGGTGGCGAGATCGGCGATCCAGATCTTCGCGGTCTGTCCGCCGCGATAATTCTTCCACGCGGGCTGCCACTGGGGATTGGGCGCATAGGCGAGCCGGGCGCCGTCGGGCGAGAAGCTGCCGGATTCGCCGGAGGGGAGGGGGATTCGCCGCGGCGGACCGCCGGTCGAATCGACGACGAACAGCTGGTCGAGGTCGCGAACGCTGGCCTGCTGGCTGCGGAACAGGATCGAACGCCCGTCGGGCGTCCAGGCGAGTGCGACATCCTCTCCCGGGTGCCAGGTCAGTCGCTTCGGCTCGCCTCCGGCCGCGGGCACGACATAAACGTCTGTATTGCCGTCATATCTGCCGGTGAACGCAATCTGGCTTCCGTCGGGGGAGAAGATCGGGCCGCTGAGCTGCCCTTCGCCGGTGACCAGTCGCGTCGCCCGGCCGCCGTTCCGGCCCACGGCCCAGATCTCGCCGCCATAGTCGAACGCGATCTCGCTCGCCGACAGGCTTGGATGCTGCAGCAGCAGCGGTGTCTCGGCCGTCACCGGCGCCGCGCTGGACAAGAGAATGGCGGCGAGCCCAAGCATGATACGCATATCGATTTCCCCCCGAAGAGGCGTGAGGTGTCGCGTGCGCAGCCGCCTTTTGCAAGCGTGAGTTCATGGGCTTTGTCGCTAATCTTCGGGGCGCCGCTTGCTCTCGGCTTCATGCTATGATGCCGTGGAGTGAACCTTTGCCGAATTGGAGGCCACCCACGCGATGCGGGAGGTTCCGACTGTGAATGTAGCTGGGACGGCGATTCGTCGGAGAACCGCCGGCCCTCCGGCAAGTGCGCTCGTCGAACGCGAGCTGCTTGACCGGATCAAGGCGCATGACGTGGACGCGTTCGAGAGGTTGTACCGGATCTACCAGCCTCGGCTGGCTCGGTTCCTCATCAACCTCGTGAAGCGCCCACAACTGGTGGAAGAGGTGCTCGACGATACGATGATGGTGGTGTGGCAAACGGCGGGAAGCTTCAGGGGGACGAGCAAATTGTCGACCTGGGTGTTCGCGATCGCCTACCGCAAGGCGCTGAAGGCCCGCGCGCGCTGGCCCGATCCGCTCGAGGACGGCGAGTGGGACACGCGCGTGAGCAACGATCCCATGCCCGACGCGGAGCTTCAGCGGAGCCGGATCCACGACGCGCTCAACCGCGCGATGCGCCAGCTTTCGACCGAGCAGCGAGCGGTCGTCGACCTCACTTACTTCCATGGGCTCGGTTATCGCGACATCGCCGAAATCGTCGGCTGCCCGGTCGATACCGTGAAGACCCGCATGTTCCACGCCAGGCGCCGCCTAAAGCAGGCGCTCCCCGGCACATTGGCCGACTGGCTGTAGGAGTCCGGTGATGAACGATTCGACCGCGTTCGATCTCAACGCTCACAAGGAGGCCGAAGAGCTGCTCCCGTGGTACACCACCGGACAGCTCGACCGCGCCGAGCAGGCGCTCGTCGAACGGCATCTCTCGGGCTGCGACGAGTGCCGAGGCCAGCTCGCTTTCGATCGCCGGATGATCGACGAATTCGCCGCTCTGACGCCCGAAATCGACACCGGCTGGATGCGGCTTCGAGCGCGGCTGGAATCACCTCAGAGCTGGAAACACAGGGTGAGGACCGAAGCTCTGGCGGCCTGGCGCTCCCTCGCTCGCCCTTCCGTCGCCGCCTTCGCCTTCGCGCAGCTGCTGTTCCTGGTCGTCGCCGGCTCGATCCTCTTGTCGCTCAGCCGGCCAGCCTATCGCGCGCTGGCGTCGGCGCCTCCGCCGCAGTCGGCCAATGTCATCGCCATGTTCCGCCCGAACACGACCGAATCGCAGATCCGCGAATTGCTGCAGGGCAATGGCGCGTCGCTGGTCGGCGGCCCGACTCCCGCCGATGCTTATCTGCTGCGGGTTCCGGCGCGCTCGCGCCAGGCGGTACTCCAGCGGCTTCGTTCCGACAGCCATGTGCTGATGGCCCAGCCGATTGACGGAAACCCGTCGTGAAAGCCCTGCGTTCGCTCCTCGCGCTATTCGCGACCGTCGTTGCGCTCCTGGCGCTCAACGGACCGAGCTTCGCTCAAGGGTCGCCCACCATCTCTCCGGAGCGGCAGGTCCTCGTCATGGTCCGTCACCCGGCGGATCACTATCAGCCTGCCGGCACCTACGGCGGCGACTATGGCAGTGATCTGACACGCAGCGCCCGCGAGCGGCTGGCGCGCGCGATTGCCCGCGATCACCGCCTGACCTTTGTCGACGGCTGGCCGATGCCGATGATCGGAGTCGATTGCTTTATCATGGCGGTTCCCGACGGCCGCTCGACAACCGCCGCGGCCGCTGAGCTGTCGCGCGATTCGAAGGTCGCATGGGCCGAGCCCGTCCAGCTTTACCAGGCGCAAGGCGGTGCGGCGTCGCCCAACGATCCGCTGTTCGCCGCCCAGCCCGCCGCGCGCGAGTGGAAGCTCGCCGACCTCCACCAGCTCGCGACCGGCCGCGGCGTGAAAGTCGCGGTCATCGACAGCGGCATCCAGGCGAACCATCCCGATCTGGCCGGGCAGGTCGTCCTCAACCGCAATTTCGTCGTGGGACAATCGGAGGTGCCGGAAGAGCACGGGACCGCGGTCGCCGGAATCATCGCCGCCAAGAGCGGCAACGGGATCGGCATCGCGGGCGTCGCTCCGGATGCCCGGCTGCTCGGCTTGCGCGCCTGCTGGCAGCAGCGCGGGGCGGCAGCTCCGACGGTCTGCGACGGACTCAGCCTCGCCAAGGCGCTCTACTTTGCGATCACGGAGAAGCCCGACGTGATCAATCTCAGCCTCAGCGGACCCGACGATCGGCTTCTGCGCACTCTGGTCGAAGCCGGGCTGGCGCGCGGCTCCGTCGTCGTCGCGGCGTACGACCCGCGCAGGCCCGACGGCGGATTCCCGGCATCGGTTCCGGGGGTGATCGCCGTTTCGGACCATGCCTTTGCAGGCGCTTCCGGCCACGTCTACATTGCCCCCGGTCGGGGCATCCCGACGACGGAGCCGGGGGGACGATGGTTTCTCGTCAATGGAAGCTCGTTTTCCGCGGCGCATGTCAGCGGCCTCGCCGCGCTCGTCCGGCAGCGGCGGCGGTCCAGCGAGCTGACGCTCGTGTCCGACCGGCGGGTCGGCGGCACGATTGACGCCTGTGCGACTTTGGAGCGCGCGGTCACCGGCTGCGATTGCGCGTGCGGCGGCGGGCGCCTGCTCAGCGCGAGGTTCGTGCATTAGTCTCGCCCGATTTGCTCTCGTCTGTCTGATTGTCTGCTCCGCGGCCGCGCCCGCGTCGGCGGAAATCGGCGCAACCGCCTCAATCTTCAGCGACCAGCGTTTCCGCGGCTTCTCGCTCAGCGATGACCGCCCGGTGGCGATTGGCGACATCGCCTATGACGATTCCGCCGGTTTCTATGCAGATGCGAGCGGAAGCCTGGTTTTCCGCCGTGGCGTCAACCCTGCCCCATTGGGGCTGGAGCTGGCGGCAGGTTATGCGACGCGCTTGCGGTCGGGGACGACGATCGATTTCGGGATCACCAACTCCAGCTTCACGCATTACTCGGACGACCGCCACGGCCAATCCTATTCCGAAGTCTATGCAGGCATCGCGCGCGGCATCTTTTCCTCGCGGATCTTCGTCTCGCCGCACTATTTCACCAGCGGCCGCTGGACGGCGTACGGAGAGGTGAACGCGAATTTCAGTCCGGCGCGGAAATGGGGGCTGGAGGCACATGTCGGCATGCTCAGCGTGCTTCGGACGCCTGCCGGGCAGCCCTACCGCGCGAATGTCGACTGGCGCCTGGGCGCGAGCCGTGAGCTTGGCCGAATTTCCCTGCACGCGGCCCTGACCGGGCACGGGCACGCCCCGCAGCCCTTCGGCGCGGCGCTTCGCCAGTCGTCGCCACGACGGAACGCACTCGTGATCGGCGTGACGACCACGCTCTGACAGCACTCACCCACGCCTCGCTTCTCGAACGAGTGAACCGGCGGACGCGCCGCCGGCACAAACGGATGTCGCCATGAGCGCGCCCGCATTTCCGAGTCGGAGCCCCCAATGCGCGCACGCTCCGGCGGCCTCGCGAAGCAGCTTTCGCGGGTTCGGCCGACGGCATCGCCTCACGGCGCTGCCACGGCCCGCCGTTAAGGCGATCAGGGCCGGCTCGTCCCCTGCGAGCCGGTCCTGATGTCAAACGAAAGGCGGAGCGCCGAAGCGCCCCGCCTCATGGGTCCGTTTGACGAAGAGCTCAGGCGGCGACGGTCTGCGGCTCAGGCTCGCTCGCCTCGTCCGAATCGCGAAGCACATAGCCGCGGCCCCACACCGTTTCGATGTAATTGGCACCGCCGCAGGCGAGGCTGAGCTTCTTCCTCAGCTTGCAGATGAACACGTCGATGATCTTCAATTCGGGCTCGTCCATTCCGCCGTAGAGATGGTTGAGGAACATCTCCTTGGTGAGCGTGGTGCCCTTGCGGAGCGAAAGCAGCTCCAGCATCGCATATTCCTTGCCGGTCAGGTGCACCCGGGCGCCGTCGACCTCGACCGTCTTGGCGTCGAGGTTCACGGCCAGCTTGCCGGTGCGGATGACCGATTGCGAATGGCCCTTCGAACGGCGGACGATCGCGTGGATACGCGCGACCAGCTCGTCGCGGTGGAACGGCTTGGTCACATAATCGTCGGCGCCGAAGCCCAGCGCGCGGACCTTGGAATCCATTTCACCAATGCCCGAGAGGATGAGGACGGGCGTCGAGACCTTGGCGGTGCGGACCTTCTTAAGCACGTCATAGCCGTGCATATCCGGCAGATTGAGGTCGAGAAGGATGATGTCGTAGTCGTACAGCTTGGCGAGATCGAGGCCCTCTTCCCCGAGATCGGTCGTGTAGACGTTGAAGCCCTCGGTGCCGAGCATCAGCTCGATGCTCTTGGCGGTCGTCGGCTCGTCTTCGATCAGCAGCACGCGCATTGCTGGTTCCCCCATTCGCGGCCGAAAGCGTTACGCGCTCTTAACGGCCTTGAAGCTTCCATTAACCATTCGAGGTCTGAAGGGAAAAGGTTAATATTTCCTAACCTGCTGGATTCCTTGCCTTGTGGCAAAGGAGTCACAAAGCCATCCACAGCATGGGCTTCATGACGGCTGTCATTGCGAGCGGAGCGAAGCAATCCAGAAATGCTGGCGAACACTGGATTGCTTCGTCGCTTCGCTCCTCGCAATGACAGGATGTGCTGCTCTCGGACCGCATCCTCTTCATCGACGCCGAAGCTTTGGCGATCGACAAGCCGGCCGGCCTGCCGGTGGATTCGCCGCGGCGCGGCGGCGAGTCGATCATGTCCAGGCTGGATGAATTGAAATGCGGCTTCAAACGGCCGCCGACGCCGATGCACCGGCTCGACATGGACACCAGCGGCTGCCTGCTCTTCGCCCGCACGCCGAAAGCCCGCGCGGCCTTCCAGAAGGCGTTCGAGACACGCTCGGTCGAGAAATATTATATGGCGGTGGTCGCATCCGCGATCGAGCGGGAGGCGGGGGTGATCGAAGTGCCGCTGTCCAAGCATTCGACCGCCGAGGCGGGGTGGAAGATGATAAGCGATCCGCATGGCTTCGAAGCTGTAACGCGCTGGCGCAGCCTCGCGGTTCGCGATGGCTCCACTTTGGTCGAGTTTCAGCCGTTGACCGGTCGAACGCATCAGATCCGCGTGCACGCGCGCGAGGCGTTCGGGCGGGGCATCGTGGGCGATCGCATGTATGGCATCCCCGGAGGGCCTATGCTCCTCCACGCCTCTCGGCTCGTCGTCCCGCGCGTCGGCAAGCCGGCGATCGACGTGACCGCGCCGCTCCCGGAATATTTCGCCGAGTGGCGCGATGCGGCCTGAGGATGTCGAGATCCCGGAGGACGCACTCAGCGAGACGTTCCTCGCGGCAACCGGACCGGGCGGGCAGAACGTCAACAAGGTCGCGACCGCGGTCCAGCTCCGGGTCGATTTGTTCAGGCTCGGCCTTCACCCCGATGCGTATGAGCGGCTCAAGCAAATCGCCGGAAGCCGAGTGACGAGCGGCGGCGAGCTGCTGATCACCGCGCGCCGGTTCCGGACTCAGGAGGCGAACCGCGCCGATGCGCGCCGCCGTCTGGCGGAAATGATTGCCGCTGCCCATATTGTTCAGGCCAAGCGCAAGCCGACGCGCCCTAGCCGGGCGTCGAGAGCGCAGCGGGTGGAAAGGAAGCGCCAGCGGAGCGCCGTCAAGCAGGCGCGCGGAAAGGTGACGTTCGATTGACCTACGACTTCAGGATCGCCGCCGGCGACACCGCCACCATGTACCGCGACCTCGCGAGCGCGCTCGAGGGTCTGGTCGCGGGCGAACGCGATGCGATCGCCAACATGGCCAACGCCGCCGCGCTGGTCTGGGAGACTTTGCCCAACCTCAACTGGGCCGGCTTCTACCGCAATCTCGGCGGCGAGCTGGTGCTCGGCCCATTCCAGGGGCGCCCCGCCTGCATCCGGATCGCCTTCGGAGAGGGCGTCTGCGGTACCGCCGCGGCGACCCGCCAGGTCCAGCGGGTCGAGGACGTCAACGCCTTCCCCGGCCACATCGCCTGCGATTCCGCCTCGGCAAGCGAACTGGTGGTGCCGATCGTCCGCGACGGCGACCTGATCGCCGTGCTCGACCTCGACAGTCCGCGCACCGGTCGCTTCACCGCGGAGGACGAGGCAGGCTGTATCAGGCTGGCCGAAATTCTTGCGAATGCGCTGTAGCTAACTCAGCTGCTCCAGCCGCTCATCGCCGAGGCTGCCCGGGATGATCATCACCGGGCATGGCAGCTTGCCCGCGTCATGACCGGTGAAATGGACGACCAGCGGCCCCGGGCTCCCGCTTGGCGCCGCGCCGAGCACCAACGCTGCGACCTCGTCACGTCCGTCGAGATAGTCGCGGACCGTCCGCACGACCTCGCCCTGCTGGACGATAATATTCGCCTCGAGGCCGGATTCGTCCAGGATCTCGCCGATCGCCGCGCTGACCACCCCTTCGATCCTGAGGCGCTGCTCCTGTTCGATCGCCGCCTG
>DATNFJ010000086.1:0-6533 GCA_035606455.1 Sphingomicrobium sp. | reverse complement strand
AGCTTCGCGTACTTGGCCGCATTCTGCTGGACGAGCTTCTTGCGCCGCTCGTTCTTGTTGATCGAACTCAGTTTCGCCATGACTTAAGTTCTTCTCCTAATCGAAGCAGACGCGCCCTCAGGCGGCCTGCTTCTGCTCCTCTTGCGGGAAGGGGAAATTGAACAGGCGCAGCAGCTCGCGCGCCTCCTCATCCGTCTTCGCGGTGGTGGTGACGATCACGTCCATGCCCCGGACCTTGTCGATCTGGTCGTAATTGATCTCGGGGAAGATGATCTGCTCTTTAAGGCCGAGCGCATAATTGCCGCGGCCGTCGAACGACTTGGGGTTGAGCCCGCGGAAGTCGCGAACGCGCGGGAGCGCGATCGTGACCAGCCGGTCGAGGAACTCGTACATCCGGTCGCGGCGAAGCGTGACCTTGACGCCGATCGGCATGCCTTCGCGCAGCTTGAACTGGGCGATCGACTTCTTGGCCTTGGTGATCACCGGCTTCTGGCCCGCAATCCGCTGCATTTCGGCAGCCGCGGTCTCGACCTTCTTCTTGTCCTGGGTCGCTTCGCCCACGCCCATGTTGATCACGATCTTGTCGAGGCGCGGCACTTCGAGGCGATTCTTGTAACCAAACTTCTCGGTCATCGCCTTGACGATCCGGTCCTCGTAGTCGGCCTTGAGCCGCGGCTTATAGCCGGCCGGCACCTTCGACGGCTTGTCGGCCACCTTGTCGGGCTTCGGCGCTTCGGCCTTTTCGACCTTGGGAAGCGCTTGGATCGCCTCGGCCTCGGCTTTCTCGGCGTCACGCACGCGCTCGACCTCGACCTGCTCGGTCGCGGGCGCTTCGGGCTCTTCGACCTTGTTCTTTTCGTCAGCCATGGATCAGCTCTCCGGTCTTGGCCGCGACGCGGACCTTCTTGCCGTCACGCATTTCGAAGCGGACTCGGGTCGGCTTGCCGTCGGCGGTCGCGATCGCGACCTTCGACATGTGCAGCGGCGCCTCGGCCCGCTCGATCCCGCCCTGCGGATTGGTCTGCGACGGCTTGCGGTGACGCGCGTGGACGTTGATTCCCGACACGATCACCTTGCCCTCCTTCGGCATCGCCTTGACGACGTCGCCGGTGCGGCCCTTGTCTTTGCCGCTGAGGACCACGACGCGGTCCCCTTTCTTGATCTTCTGCGCGGCCATCACAGCACCTCCGGCGCGAGCGAAATGATCTTCATGTGCTTCTTCGCGCGAAGCTCGCGCACGACGGGGCCGAAGATACGGGTGCCGATCGGCTCCTCGTTCTTGTTGACCAGCACCGCGGCGTTCGAATCGAAGCGGATCACCGACCCATCGGGGCGGCGGATATCCTTGGCGGTACGGACGATCACCGCGCGGTGAACGTCGCCCTTCTTCACGCGGCCGCGCGGCGCCGCTTCCTTCACGGAAACGACGATGATGTCGCCGACGCCCGCGGTGCGGCGCTTCGATCCGCCCAGCACCTTGATGCACTGGACGCGCTTGGCGCCGCTATTGTCCGCAACGTCCAGGTTGGACTGCATCTGGATCATTGTTCGACCCTTATCCTCTCAAATTCCGCTCAGGCGTCCGCTTCGGCGACGTCTTCGGCCTTGGCCTTCTTGCCCTTCGCCTTCGACGCCTTGGCAGGCTTCTCGGCCGTTTCCTTCGTTTCCGGCTCCGGCGCAGGGGGCGCAGCCATGTCCGGTTCGTCGATCTCGACGGCGCCGACCTTGGCGGTGCCAATCCGGTCGACGACCTTCCAGCTCTTCAGCTTCGAGACCGGCGCGCATTCCTCGATGCGCACGATCTCCCCGACGTGGAACTCGTTCGCCGCATCGTGGGCATGGTACTTCTTCGAGAGCTTGATGATCTTGCCGTAGAGCGGGTGCTTCACCCGCCGCTCGACACGGACCACCACGGTCTTATCGGCCTTGTCGGACACCACGGTGCCGGTGAGCATGCGTTTGGGCATCTCGATAGTCTCCTTACGCCTTCGCGGCCTGCGCGCCGGCGCGTTGATTCTGCAGCGTTCTGATGCGGGCGATGGTCTTGCGGACCTCACGCACGCGGCTCGGCTTCTCGAGCTGATTGGTGGCCGACTGGAAGCGGAGGTTGAACTGCTCGCGCTTCAGGTCCGCCAGCTGCTGCTCCAGCTGGTCGTCGGTCTTCGCCTTGAGATCGTCGATCGCGGCCATCTTAATGTTCCTCCGCGGCCAGGCTCTCGCCGAGGCGAGCCACGACCTTCGTCTTGATCGGGAGCTTCTCCGCCGCCCGCTCGAACGCCGTCTTGGCGAGCGAGCCGGGGACTCCGTCGAGCTCGAACAGGATCCGCCCGGGCTTCACTCGGGCAACCCAGAATTCGGGACTGCCCTTGCCCGAGCCCATGCGGACTTCGGCGGGCTTCGAACTGACGGGCACGTCGGGGAACACGCGGATCCACAAGCGCCCGCTGCGCTTGATGTGGCGCGTGATCGCGCGGCGCGCCGCCTCGATCTGGCGCGCGGTGAGCCGGTCCGGCTCCATCGCTTTCAGGCCGAAGGCGCCGAAATTGAGCTCGGTCCCGCCCTTGGCGTTGCCGTGGATCCGGCCCTTGAAGGCCTTGCGGAATTTGGTGCGCTTGGGCTGCAGCATCTCTTGTCCTTCCGCTTACCGGTTGCCGCGCTCTTCGCGCGCCGGACGGACGCCGGAAGTCTGGGCCTCCATCATCAGCCGGTCCTGGGCGAGCGGGTCATGAGCGAAAATCTCGCCCTTGAAGACCCACACCTTGACGCCGCACACGCCGTAAGCGGTGTGCGCCTCGGCCTCGGCATAATCGACGTTGCCGCGCAGCGTGTGCAGCGGAACCCGGCCCTCGCGGTACCATTCGGTGCGGGCGATTTCGGCGCCGCCGAGACGTCCCGAGCAGGTGATCCGGATGCCCTCGGCGCCAAGGCGTAGCGCCGACTGAACCGCGCGCTTCATTGCGCGGCGGAAGGCGATACGGCGCTCGAGCTGGTCGGCGACGCCCTGGGCGACGAGCTTGGCGTCGACCTCGGGCTTCCTGATTTCGACGATGTTCAGGCTGACGTCGGAGCCGGTCATCTTCGACAGCTCTTTCTTGAGCTTCTCGATGTCCGCGCCCTTCTTGCCGATGATCACGCCCGGACGCGCCGCATAGATGGAAATCCGGCAGATCTTCGCCGGACGCTCGATAACCACCTTCGAAATCGCGGCCTGCGGCAGCTTCTCGAGGATGTAGCGGCGGATCTTGAGGTCCTCGAGCAGCAGACGCCCGTAGTCCTGGCCTTCCGCGAACCAGCGGCTGTCCCAGGTCCGGTTGATCTGCAGGCGAAGCCCGACAGGAGAGGTTTTCTGACCCATTTAAGCTTCTTCCTGCTCGCGAACGACGACTCGGATCTGGCTGAACGGCTTGACGATCCGGCTGGAGCGGCCGCGCGCACGGGTCGCGAAGCGCTTCATCGAGATCGACTTGCCCACGCTCGCCTCGGCAACGACGAGCGCGTCGACGTCGAGGTTGTGGTTGTTCTCGGCATTGGCGACCGCAGAAGCGAGCACCTTGTAGACATCCTCGCTCATCCCCTTGGGGCTGAACTTGAGGATGTTGAGCGCCTGCTCGACCTTCTTGCCGCGGATCATCTGAGCGACGAGGTTCAGCTTGCGCGCCGAGCCGCGGATGGTGTTGCCGACCGCCAGCGCTTCCTTGTCGCCGACGCGGCGGGGTGCGGATGCCTTGCCCATCAGGCCCTCCCCTTCCGGTCGGACGAGTGACCGTGGAACGTGCGGGTCGGAGCGAACTCGCCGAGCTTCATCCCGACCATTTCCTCGCTGACCGACACCGGCACGAACTTCCGGCCGTTGTAGACATTGAAGGTGAGGCCGACGAATTGCGGCAGGATCGTCGAACGGCGCGACCAGGTCTTGATCGGCGACCGCGCGCCCTTCTCCTGCGCGCTTTCAGCTTTCTTCAGCAGCGAAAGCTCGACGAACGGACCTTTCCAGACGGAACGGGCCATGGCTTAACCCTTCTTCTTCGCGTGACGCGACCGGATGATGAACTTGTCGGTCGCTTTGTTGTGACGAGTGCGGGCGCCCTTGGTCGGCTTGCCCCACGGAGTAACCGGATGACGGCCGCCCGAAGTCCGGCCCTCACCACCGCCGTGCGGGTGGTCGACCGGGTTCTTGGCGACGCCGCGGGTCAGCGGGCGCTTGCCGAGCCAGCGGTTGCGGCCCGCCTTGGCGAGGTTGGTGTTGGCATTGTCGGGGTTCGACACCGCACCGACCGTCGCCATGCAGTCGGAGCGCACGTAGCGCTGCTCGCCTGAATTCAGCCTGACGATGACCATCCCGCGGTCACGTCCGACGACCTGCACATAGGTGCCGGCGGCGCGCGCGATCTGGCCGCCCTTGCCCGGCTTCAGCTCGACATTGTGGACGATGGTTCCGACCGGCATCTGTCCGATCTCCATCGCATTGCCCGGCTTCACGTCGACCTTCTTGCCGGCGATCACCTTGTCGCCCGGCGCGAGGCGCTGCGGAGCGATGATGTAAGTCTGCTCGCCGCCCTCGTAGGTGACGAGCGCGATGAAGGCCGAACGGTTGGGGTCGTACTCGAGCCGCTCGACGGTCGCGGCCACGTCCCAGGTGCGGCGCTTGAAGTCGATCGTCCGGTATTTCTGCTTGTGGCCGCCGGCGATCCCGCGGCTGGTCACGTGGCCCTTGTTGTTGCGTCCGCCGGTCTTGCGCTTGCCTTCGGTCAGCGCCTTGACGGGCTTGCCCTTCCACAGCGCCGACTTGTCGACCAGGATGAGGCCGCGGCGAGCCGACGAGGTCGGATTATATTGCTTGAGAGCCATGGCTTAGATCCCGCTCGTCACGTCGATCGACTGGCCCTCGGCCAGGGTCACGATCGCTTTCTTCACATCCGAGCGGCGGTAGGGCGCACCCTTCCACCGCTTGGTCTTTCCCTTGGTCACCAGCGTGTTCACGTTGGTGACCTTGACGTTGAACAAAGCCTCGATCGCCGCCTTGATCTCGGGCTTGGTCGCCTTGGAAGCGACCCGGAACACGACCGCGTTCGTCTCCGATAGCATCGTCGACTTCTCGGTAATGTGCGGCGCGAGCACGATGTCGTAGTGGCGCGCGTCCGGCGCGGCCTGCTGCTTCTTAGCCATTGAAGCGGTCCTCCAGCTTCTCGACGGCGGCGCGGGTCAGGACCAGCGTCTCGTGCCGCATGATGTCGTAAACATTGGCGCCCATCGCCGGCAGCAGGTTGACGCTCCCAAGGTTCGACGACGCGCGGGCAAAACCGACGTTGACCGCGTCCCCGTCGATCACCAGCGCGGTGTTCTTGAAGCCGAGCTTGCCGAGCTGCGCTTTGAGCGCCTTGGTCTTGGCGTCGGCGACGTCGAGATTGTCGACGACGATAAGGTTGCCTTCCTTGGCCTTGGACGACAGCGCCATCTTGAGGCCGAGCGCGCGAACCTTCTTGTTCAGGCTCGACGTGAAAACGCGGGCACGGGGACCGTGGGCCTTGCCGCCGCCGATGAAGATCGGCGCCTTGCGGTCGCCGTGGCGGGCGGTGCCGCCGCCCTTCTGCCGGCCGAACTTCTTGCCGGTGCGGGCGACGTCGCTGCGCTCCCGTGCCGCGCGCGCCGGAGCACGGCGGTTGATGAGCTGCCACGTGACGACGCGGTGGAGGATGTCGGGACGCGGCTCGAGGCCGAAAATCTCGTCCTTGAGCTCGATGTCGCCGCCGCTCTTGGCGTCGAGGGTCTGTACCTTGACCTTCATCTTAGCCTTCCTTGCCTTCGTCGGCGTCGGGGGCAGGTTTCGCACTGTCCCCAGCCGCTTGGGCTTTTTGATTTTCTTCGGCCTGGGCCGCGTCCGCCGCATCGGCTTCGGCAGCGGCCTGGGCTTCCGCCTCGGCCGAAGCGCCGGCTTCCTGCTCGGCGGCGATAGCGGCGACTTCCTCGTCGCTCGGAAGCGCCGGAATCTCGTGCACCGCGCCCTCGTCGACGAGACCCGCCGGAGCGTGCTCCTGCTCCTCGACCGGCTTCGCCTTCTCGACGATCGCCGCCGGGTACGGAGCGCTTTCGTGACGCGGAAGCTTGATCGCGTCGCTGACGGTCAGCCACGCGCCCTTGTGTCCGGGGACCGAGCCCTTGACGAACAGCAGGCCGCGGATCGGGTCGGTGCGGACGATTTCGAGGTTCTGCTGAGTGCGATTGCGCGCGCCCATGTGCCCCGCCATCTTCTTGTTCTTGAAGACGCGGCCCGGATCCTGGCGATTGCCGGTCGAGCCGTGCGAGCGGTGCGAGACCGACACGCCGTGGGTGGCGCGAAGACCGCCGAAGCCCCAGCGCTTCATCGCTCCCGCAAAGCCCTTGCCCTGCGTGACGCCAGCGACGTCGACCATCTGACCGGCGACGAAATGCTCCGCGCTGATGCGCGCCCCGACGTCGAGCAGAGCGTCCTCGTCGACGCGGAACTCGACGACCTTGGCCTTGGGCTCGACCTCGGCCTTGCCGAAAGCGCTGCG
>DATNFJ010000085.1:0-10529 GCA_035606455.1 Sphingomicrobium sp. | reverse complement strand
GGCGACGGCGCCGCCCAGATCGACGGTGAAGCCGCCCTTGACCCGGCCGAAGATCACGCCCTCGACGCGGTTGCCGGCCTCGAATTCCTTCTCGAGCTTGTCCCACGCGGCTTCGCGGCGCGCGCGGTCGCGCGACAGCATCGCCTCGCCGGCCGAATTCTCGACCCGGTCGACATAGACCTCGACCACGTCCCCGACATGCAAGTCGGCCTTCTGACCCGGCGATGCGAACTCGCGCAGCGCGACCCGGCCCTCGCTCTTCAGGCCGACGTCGATCACGGCCATGTCATTCTCAATGCCCGTGACGGTGCCCTTCACCACCTTGCCTTCGAAGGTTTCGTTCTCGCCGCCGAGGCTTTCGTTGAGGAGCGCCGCGAAATCTTCGCGGGTCGGGAATGTCGTGGTCGCCATGAGGGTGTGTGTCTTTCAGTCTCTTAACCGGGGCCCCGCCAAAGTAGCACTTTGGTGGGAAACCATTCGGGTCTGCCGCGTGCCGCGCCACCGTGGCGGGGCTTCACCTGCGGACCTGGTTCAAATGCACTGCCGCCGACAGCTCATCTGAAGGCGGCGTCCGTTGAAGGCTGAGGCTTGCGGCGCCGACACAAAAGGAGCCAGCGCAGGCAATCCCTGCTCACACTGGCTCGCGAGAAAGCGGGCTACCGCGAACGACTTAGCATCCGCCGGACGGCGGGCGCATTAGCGCGGAGGGGCGAAGGGGGCAAGGTGGTGTTCCGCGACTACACGGCCCCCCGATTGGCCATTCCGAAGATCAGTTCCATCAGGCTGCCGTCGGATGACGAGTGCTCCGTGATGTGAATACCCAGCTCCCCCGCAATTTGCGCTGCCACGATGCAAATGAGCTCTTGCTGCTCATTCAGATCCTGAACTGATCGCGAAGGACGCTTGCGACTCACATCATTGCGTCGCCGTTGCCAAATCTCGTGAGGATCGTCGGTCAAGACCGCGATGTGGTCGCATCCGATATCGCCAAATACGGAGCTCGGGATTTTGATCATGCCATTATCGCTATCGATGAGAACGTGCCCATCCAATACGACGAGGCCGTGGTGGTCCTCGGAGGCGCGTCGGAATCCACAAATGAGTAGCGACTGGTTGTCGAGCACCGGGCCGCGTCTAAGATCTTCTGATGAGGTGCCGGCGTAACCTCGGGCAACTCGTTCTGCTTGAATGAGAGCGCTAGCCTGCAGATGTAGAAACGGCACTTTGTCAGCGAGGCGGTTTATAGCCGTGGTCTTTCCAACTCCCGATAACCCGACCACCGCGAGAACTGTCATTGCAGACGAAACCCCAGATCCAATCTGCCCAGCACTTGGCTGAGAGATGTTTCTGCAATTCGAAAGATCGATTGAGGAGCGCCCTTGAGCACCCCAATTCGCTGCAGTTCACGGAGGCCCATTGGGGGCTGAAAGTAACCGCCCAAGAGGAAATTGATGACCTTCACGGGACGCGCGCTTGTCGCCTGCCAGCGCTCTAACTGGGTCTCAGAGTAAACTGATCGACCGCCGGCTAATCTACGAAGGTCTTCGGTCGATTCGGCCAGTGTCATATCCTCGAAAATTCCTACCGCCGTGAAGGCTTGGCTCGGAAGGCGCTCAGACTTGCTTTTGTAGAAAAAGAGCAAGGCTCCCGGCCGGTCGATCATCGCTTGAGCACGACACAGATACGCCCCGCAGATAAGCGACAAGGGAAGAGACTAGCAGATCATCCTGCTGTTCCATTCGCGCCAGCGCGGACTGATGCATTCCTATCTCGCGTGCAAGCTGCGATTGTGACAGTCCGACTCCCTTTCGCAGCATCCTTAACTGCGAACCAATTCGTCTGATGGGTTCTTCGCTCACAGAACAATCCTGCAGCAATACCCGCGTAGATGTATGCGATCCGCATCCTCGACGACGAGGTGGTGGAGGAGCATTTCGATCCGGCGCTGGCGATGCAGCTGCTGCGCGAGCATCGGCGGCACTTGCCGGGGTCCGCGGAGAAACGGCCGGCGCAGCGGACGACCGCCCGGGCGGCTTCGAGCGAAGAGGTGGTCAAGGCGCTGGCCAAGCGGCTGAAGGGGTTTGCGCTGCGGCGGGGCTCAGGACGAACGGCCGGATGACCGATCCTTTCGCCGCCGAGATCGAGCGGCTTCTGGGCGAGGCGGCGGAGCGGTGCGGGACGGACGAGCGGGCGTGGGCGCATTTCCTCGGCGGGCTGCCGGCGCCGGTGCGCCGCGCGCTGGTCGAGGACTGGAGCTGGCAGGCGCACGGCGGGCAGCGCGAGCCGGCTTCGACGGACTCGGGGGGCGAGTGGTCCGTGTGGCTGCTGATGGCCGGGCGCGGGTTCGGCAAGACCCGCGCGGGGGCGGAATGGGTTTGGGCCCGCGCGCGCGAAACGCCGGACGCGCGGATCGCGCTGGTCGGCGGGAGCCGCGACGACGTCGCCAAGGTGATGATCGAGGGGCAGAGCGGGCTGCTGCGGGTGGCGCGGACCGGCGAGGAGCCGGCGTGGCGGCCGAGCCTGGGTGTCTTGCGCTTCGGCAATGGCGCGGAGGCGTTCGTCTATTCGGCCGAGGCGCCGGAGGGGTTGCGCGGGCCCGAGCATCATTTCGCCTGGGCCGACGAGCTCGCCAAATGGGGGCGGCCGTCGATGTACGGGCGGCCGGGGCCGGGATCGGCGCGGGCCGAGGCGGCGTGGGACAATCTGATGATGGGCCTGAGGCTCGGCGACCGGCCGCGCTGCATGGTGACGACGACTCCGCGGCCGGTGCCGCTGCTCCGGCGAGTGATCGCGCTCGAGGGCACGGTAATGACGCGCGGGCGGATGGACGAGAACGTGCACCTGCCGCCGGCGTTCGTCGAACACATGCGGTCGATGTACGGTGGATAGGCATATTCCTATTGCATTCTAGGAACGGATAGGGAACACTCCCGGTTTGGAGTCGGTCCCATGCTCGTCCTCGATCCCGCTTTCCTGATCGCGCTTGCGGCGCTGATCAGCAGTGTTTCGGCTTTCGTCTGGTCGGTCCGGAGGAAGCCCTAGCGGCTACGGCGGAGCTTCGACGGGATTGCGCCGGACTGCCCTTCCTCGGGGCCGACGCCGGCTTCGCTCATGCGCAGGAAGCTGCGCACGGCTTCGCCCGAGATGGCGCGTCCGTAGAGCCAGCCCTGCGCCTCGGTGCAGCCGTAACGTTCGAGCGCGGCGCGGATCTGCTCGGACTCGACCCCTTCCGCGCTGATCGGGACGTCGAGCGTGTGGCCGAGGCCGGCGATGGTGTTGACGATCTCGGCCGTGCGCTGGCTCTTGACGATGGTGGTGATGAAACTCTTGTCGATCTTGATCCGGTCGAGCGGCAGGCGGTTGACCTGGGCGAGGCTCGCGTAGCCGGTGCCGAAATCGTCGAGCGAAATCCGGACGCCGACGTTTTTCAGGCTCTCGATGATGGTGAGGACCTGCTGGCGGTCCTCGAGCAGCGAGCCTTCGGTGATCTCGATCTCGAGCCGGTTGGCGGGGAAGCCGGTGGCGGCGAGCAGCTTCAGGATCTGCTCGGCGAGCGTGGGATCGCGGAACTGGATCGGCGAGACGTTGACCGCGAGCTTCAAATGCGGCGGCCAGTCGCGCGCCTGCTTCATCGCCTGCTCCATGATGCTGAGCGTCAGCGCGCCGACGAGGCCGGTGCGCTCGGCGGCCTCGATGAAGCTCTCGGCCTCGAGCATCGAGCCGTCGGGCGAGCACCAGCGGGCGAGCGCCTCGAACCCGGCGATCTCTTGGCTGGCGAGGTCGATCAGCGGCTGGAAGTAGGGCACGAATTCGCCCTTGCGGATGCCGTGGCGGATATCCTCTTCGAGCTTGAGGCGATCGGACAGCTCGAGCTCGAGCTCGGCGTCGAACCAGGCGAAGGCGTTGCGGCCGCCGCGCTTGGCGGCATAGAGCGCGACGTCGCTGCGGCGGAGCGCCGTCTCCTCATCGTCGCGGCGCTCGACCCGGGCGAGGCCGATCGACGCGGATGCCTGGACCTGCGCGCCGTCGACGAGCACCGGCTCGGCGAGATTGCTCTGGATGCTCCGGGCGACCTGTTCGGCGTCGGCATCATCGGTGCACGGAAAGAGCATGGCGAATTCGTCGCCGCCGGTACGCGCCGAGCAGGCGCCGGCCGGAGCGCTCTTCTCGAGCGCGGTCGCGACCGCGCGGAGCACGCGGTCGCCCGCGGCATGGCCGTGGAGGTCGTTGATATGTTTGAAATGGTCGAGGTCGAGGAGGAGCAGAACTCCGGGAGTCCTGGCGATCAGCATTTCCTTGAGCGCGCGCATCAGCTCGCGGCGGTTGGCGAGGCCGGTGCCGGGATCGGTATTGGCGTTGTCGCGCGCCAGCCGGTCGGCGGCTTCATAGGCCTCCAGCGCTTCCTTCAAATCCTTCGAACGGCGCCAGCCGAACAGGATGATGGCGATGTTGAGCAGGAAGGCGACGCGCAGCGTGTTCGACGAATCCGGCAGCGTTGCGCCGGCGAATGCCGCAGGAAGAATCTCGCTCCCGAGGACGACGAACAGAAGGATCGCCGCGATCGTCGCGCAAGTGATGATGACGTGGCTGCTCGCAATGCGAACCGCCTTGCTTCGGACGCGCTTCACGGGATGGTCCACTTCCTGCCTCGCTGCGCTTCATGACAGGCAGAAGTGAATATTGTGCTACGTTCGTGCCCGGAGCTAAGGCACGCCAACTTTCTTCTTATCTAAAGTTAAGTATTTGATATTCTGGGCAAAAGCGTTCAGCCGTTTACTTTTCATTAACCGCACGGGCTTAATTTGGATTAGCCGCAGCGTAGCGGCGTGCATGCGTAACATCTGCCCTCTTGAGCAGGGAGAAGACGATGGCCGCTGTTCCGGCCAGCACTTCCGACACGCTGGTGAAGTCGCGCTTGCGAAACCGCGGCCGCCAGGCGGCACTGAGCGCGGCGCGCGACACCAGGCGAGGAGTCGCGTTCGACGGCTACGGCGTTCTCGAGGACGGCACGAGCTTTCGCCTGTCGCTGGTCGATCTGTCCTACGACGGGTGCAGGATCGCGACCGATCTCGCGCTCTTTCCCGGGGTCAAATTCCAGCTCGTGCTGCGCGGCTTTGCAGGAACCGCCGACGCGCATGTCGTCTGGCACAAGGACGGACATGCCGGGATCAGCTTCAGCTCCTCGGACGAGCGGCAAAAGCGCAAGCCGACGAGAGCTTGCGAGCGGCTCCAAGTCGACGCCCAGGTGCTGGTTCGCCGCCGCGGCAGGACGGCGTACGAGGGGCGATTGTTCGACCTGACGGCACAGGGCTGCAAGGTCGAATGCGTCGAGCGCCCGAGGGCCCATGAGCTGGTGTGGGTGAAATTCGGCGACCTCGACGCCGTCGAAGCCCATGTCCGCTGGGTCGACGGGTTCGAGGCCGGCCTGGAATTCGTCCGCCCGTTCCATGTCGCGATGTTCGAGTTCGTGCTCGCCAGGCTGAACGGCTGAGCGACAAATCGACGGTTGCGGTCAGCGCCGGCATTCTACACCCACCCCGCGTGTCAGATCTGAAGCTGGCTTCCGAGTTCGACCACGCGATTGGTCGGGAGCTTGAAGAACTCCATGGCGCTTTCGCTGTTCTTCAGCATCCAGGCGAACAGCTTCTCGCGCCATGGCGCCATTCCCGGCGCCTTCGAGGCGACCAGCTTTTGGCGGCCGAGGAAGAAGCTGGTGCTCATCATGTTGAACGGCTCGCCGCAGGTTTCGATGCCGGCGAGATCGCGCGGAATGTCGACCTCCTGCATGAAGCCGTAGTGCAGGATCACGCGATGGAATCCGTGGCCGGCGTCGTTGATTTCGACGCGTTTCTCCGGCGCGACGTGCGGCACATCTTCCACCTTGACGTTGAGGATCAGCACCCGTTCGTGAAGCACCTGGTTGTGCTTGAGGTTGTGGAGCAATGCAGCAGGCACCGTGTCCGCCGATGTCGACAGGAACACCGACGTGCCGCGTACGCGGTGCACCGACGCCGCGGTCGATTTGACGAAAACCGGAACCGGCAGCGCCGATTGTTCGAGCCGCGCGCGCATCAGCGCCCGTCCCTTCGCCCATGTCGTCAGCACGGTGAAACTGATCGCGGCGACGAGTAGCGGGAACCAGCCGCCGTCCGGGATTTTCGTGATGTTCGATGCGAAATAGGTGCTGTCGACGATGAAGAAGAGGCCGATCGTCGCCGTCGCGAGGAGCCTGTTCCAGCGCCACACCTGGAACACCAGCACGCCCAGCATCATGGTCGTGATCAGCATCGTTCCGGTGACCGCGATGCCATAGGCCGAAGCGAGGTTCGACGAGGCGCGAAAGCCGATCACGAGAAGGATGACCATGAAGAGCAGGCCCCAGTTCACCGCCGGGATGTAGATCTGCCCGAGGGCTTTCGCGCTGGTGTGCTCCGTCCTCAGGCGCGGAAGGTAGCCGAGCTGCACAGCCTGGTGGGTGACCGAGAAGGCGCCCGAAATCACCGCCTGACTGGCGATGATCGTCGCCGCAGTCGCGATCGCGACGAGCGGCAGGCGGGCCCAATCCGGCGCCATAAGGTAGAAAGGATTGATGGCGGTATGCGGATCGCCGATCATCAGCGCTCCCTGGCCGGTGTAATTGAGCATCAGGCACGGATAGACGAGGCCAAGCCACGAAAAGCCGATCGCCTTCCGGCCGAAATGGCCCATGTCCGCATAAAGCGTCTCAGCGCCGGTAACTGCGAGGAACACCGACCCCAATGCAAGGAAGGCGAGCTTCGGGTTGGCAAGGAAGAAGGCCATTGCCCAGCTTGGGCTCAGAGATTGCAGCACCTCGGGATGGCGCATGATGTTGGTAACGCCGAGGACCGCCAGCACCGCCATGTAGATCAGGATCACGGGCCCGAATAACCCGCCGACCTTCGCGGTGCCGCGTGACTGGACGACGAACAGGCCGATGAGGATGCCGATCGAGATCGGGGTGACGAGCGGCTGCAGCCCGGCTTCCACCACCGTCAGGCCCTCGACTGCCGACAGGACCGAGATCGCCGGAGTGATCATCGCGTCGCCGTAGAAAAGGCACGTCGCGAGGACGCCCATCATCACCAGCGCCGGCGCCCATCTCTTGTGCCCGAGGTTCCGTGAGATCAGCGACAGGAGCGCGAACGATCCGCCTTCGCCGCGATTGTCGGCGCGCATTGCGACGAACACATATTTGATCGTCACGACCAGCATCAACGACCAGAAGATCAGGCTCAGGACGCCGAAAATATGCAGCTTGTCGACCGCCAGCGGGTGCGGTCCCAGGAAGCTCTCCTTCATCGTGTACAGCGGCGAGGTGCCGATATCGCCATAGACGACCCCGATCGCGCCGAGCATCAGCTTGGGCAGTGGCTCCGCGGGGCCATGGCGAGCCCTGTCCGGCGCGTTGGTGGCGATATTGTCGGCGGTAATCTCAAGCACGAGCGCGGATGTGAGCCGCCACCGCATAAAGATTCTATGTGGATTCGTTCCGGGCGCGTATGATTTGCAGGTGGATCATGCCCATTCCCTCTCGACGGGCGAGGACCGCAAGCGCAATTGTCTTTCATGTCCGATGCGCCTCGAATTGACGTAGGCGAGCAACCGCCGCGAAGCTCGATCGCGAGCGGAATCCAGGCTTATGCCGGATCGCTGGCGCTGGTCGCAGTGTCGACGCTGCTCGGCCTCTGGATTGCGCCGCGCTGGGGCACCGCCGCCGTCGACATGCTCTATTTGCCCGCCGTGCTCGCCGCCGCCGCACTTTGGGGGCTGGCCCCGGGGTTGGCCGCCGGCACCGCGGCAGCGCTCGCCTACAATTTCTTCTTCACCGAGCCGGTGCACACGTTCCGGATGGACCGTGTCGACGACATCGTCACGGTCGTCGTCCTGCTCATGGTTGCGCTGGTGACTAGCCGCCTAGCCTCCGGAATCCGGGCGCAGGCACAGATCGCCGCCGCGCACGCCGACCGCAATGCGACCATCGCCGGATTCGCGGGCCGGCTCCTGTCCAGCAGCGGCGAGGTGGAAATCGCGCGCACCGCGTGCATCGAACTGAGGCGCCTGTTCCACTGCAATGCACTGGTCGTGAGCGGTCTGCCATCGCCGCAAATCGTCGCCGCGGTGCCGGGAGGCAATCGACTGACGCCGAGCGATCTCGCCGCTGCCGCTTTGTGCATGGAGACCGGCGCGCCGGCGGGCCGCGGAACGTCCCGTATCCAGCCTGCCGAATGGGTCTTTCATCCGGTGCGATCGGCGGACTCGGTTCTCGCTGCTGTCGGAGTTGCGCGCGACGACGGCGCGCCGCCCGTGAAAGACGAGCAGCACCCGCTCCTCGCCAACCTGCTCGACCAGGTGGCACTGGCGCTCGAACGGGCGCGGCTCGAAAACCAGAACCGCGAATATGCTTCGCTACGCGAACGCGATCGCCTTCGTTCGACCCTCCTCTCGTCGATCGGCGAGGACTTGAGGCCGCCGATCGACGCCATCAATGCGGCTGTGCGCCAACTGAGGCGCAGCGGTTCGGCCGACAGGAACGCTGTCTCGGCGCTCGCGGGCCACGCGGCGAAGCTCGACCGATACCTCGCGAACCTGCTGGAGCTCGAGCCCTCGGCCGAACAGCAGCCGATCGCCGCAGGTGACGTGACCATCGACCGTTTCCAGCGCTCGATCCTCAAGAACGGCAAGGAAGTTCACCTGACCCCGAAGGAATATCTCGTCCTTGCCGAGCTGGCCAAGCACCCCGGCCGAGTGCTCACCCACGAACATTTGCTGCGCACCGCCTGGGGACCGGCGCAGGAGGGCCAGACCGAATATCTGCGCGTCGCAATCCGGTCGATCCGCCAGAAGCTCGAGCAGGAACCGTCGCGCCCGCGGCTGATCGTCAATGAGCCAGGCGTCGGGTACCGGCTAAACATCGCCTGACGAACGAGGAGGACGCCTTCCGAGCATTCGGAAAGCTCCCGAATTGTCGAGCTGAACAGAGACCTTGCCCATTTAACAGCCAATATCGAAGCGCACGCGCACGGCCTTGGGAGACGTCAACGCGCTCAGCGCTCAGTGCTGCCTTGCGGCCGCGAGTTGGCGTTCTTCGGCGAAGTAGCGGGCGAGCACGGCCGGGTCGCGGCCGTAGGGGTCGGGGCGGAACAGGATTCCGTCGGCGGTGGCCTCGACCGTCAAATAGGTGACGAAGACGGGCACCGGATCGGGCAGGTCGACGCGCTCTTCGACATTGGGGTCGCGGCCCCTGGGCATTGCCCCGAACAGCCAGGCGGCAAGCCGCGGCGCGCCCTGCAGCCGCACGCAGCCGTTGCTGATCCAGCGCTGATCCACGTCAAACACGCTCTTGTCCGGCGTGTCGTGGAGATAGATTCCGAACTTGTTGGGCATCATGAACTTGATCTTGCCCATCGAATTGCCGCCGCCGGGCCCCTGGCGCATGCGCAAGGTCAGCTTCCCTTCCTTGACCGCCTGCCAGTCGACGGTGGCGGGGTCGATCAGCGGCGAGTTCGGGCTTGTGTCGGCGAACACCTCGTCGTGCCGATCGGTGAGGTATTTGAGGCCCTGTTCCAGCACGCGCGGAGCGATCAGCTTCACCTGAAGCGATCCGGGAATGTTCCAATAGGGGTTCACATCGGCGTAACGGATCAGGGCGGCAATCATCGGCGTCTGCGTGTCCGGCGCACCGACAGCGGCGCGCATCGAGCCCACCAGCTTGTCATGGTCATACATCATGACCATCGCAGATCCGGCGTCGACGATGATGTGGCGCTTGAGCTCGCCCGGGGCGGGAAGCCGGCGCGCGCGCTCCATGTTGATCATGATCACATGCTCGTAATGCTCGGCGCCGAGGTTGAGCGAAGCAATGACATCGTCGCCCGCAATGCCGTCGGCCTTGAGGCCGTGAACCGTTTGATAGTCGGAAACTCGCGTTGAAAGCGGCTCGTCAAAACGGCTACCGACCGGAAGCCCGAGCCGTTCACGAAGCAGCGTGACTCGTTCCCCGTCCGAGCCGACGGTGAGCGCCGGTCCTGCCGGCATGGTGAATTGCGGAAGGACGCCCCAGTTCCGCTGATAGGCGACGAGGCCGCGGCGGAGGTCGGCGTAGAGCGGGTTGATCGCCTGAATGAGGTCGAGCGGCGCACCCGCGTAGCGCGCGAAGGTCACGTCATCGAGCTTGGTGTTGCGCCAGCGGATGTTCCCGGCGATCTCCGGATCGATATAGACCATGTCGACGCCCTGCTCGACGGCGGGCGGCAGCGCAGTGGGCTCGTCCGGTTGCTGCGGCGTCGCGTTGGCGCCCACACTCAAGCAGGCTGCGAGGAAGATGGTGACAACTGTAGTTCTGATCCTGCCCATAGCTCCGCACGCACCATCCACGGTGAATGGAGTCGGAACAGGGAGCTGCTCGCCGCCGGGGATCTGGCGCATGTCGTGAGGGCGGCGCCCTCAGGCCAGCCTCGGGGCGATCACCGTAGCCATGACCATCCGCACTGCGCAGGGCACCTGCCGCG
>DATNFJ010000084.1:0-14412 GCA_035606455.1 Sphingomicrobium sp. | reverse complement strand
TTCCCCACTGCTGCCTCCCGTAGGAGTCTGGGCCGTGTCTCAGTCCCAGTGTGGCTGATCATCCTCTCAGACCAGCTACGGATCGTCGCCTTGGTGAGCCTTTACCTCACCAACTAGCTAATCCGACGCGGGCTCATCCCTAGGCGATAAATCTTTGGACCGAAGTCATTATCCGGTATTAGCTCAAGTTTCCCTGAGTTATTCCGAACCTAAGGGCAGATTCCCACGCGTTACGCACCCGTGCGCCACTAGACCCGAAGGTCTCGTTCGACTTGCATGTGTTAGGCATGCCGCCAGCGTTCGTTCTGAGCCAGAATCAAACTCTCAAGTTGATGTACGATCTAACCGCCGCGGAATAAGCGACAGCAAGACCGGCATCTCCGGGAGCCGTTCCTGCACAAATATACAAACTGGTGTGTTTGCGTATGAGGACATTTGCTCGTCCGGCCAGGCAAGCCCGGCAGGATCCGCATTAAGGAACGGCTTGAATTTGACCGATCATCCAATACCCGGAGGTTATCGGTGACCGGGCCGCCGCCCACATGTCCCTTCATCTAAACCAACAATGTCAAAGAGCCGACGCGCATCCTCCCCCGGTTCGATTGGTTCCGGGCATCGGTTATGCCGACTAGAGAAGGCGCGAAACGAACGCGAAACCCCCGATGGAGGCCGCGTCCGCTTGCTGGAGGGGCATATATGTGTGGGCCCTCGATGCGTCAACCGGCTTTTTTGCGAGCTTGCCGACACGGTCGCACGGATCGCCTTAAGCGACCCGCGCGTCGACTCCAGATAAGAAGCAGGCGCCGATTTTCAAGTCGTAACATATTGTAATTACTGCATTTATTCGACGGAGCTTAAACGCTCTGGATATACGTCCGCATTGCCTCCGCTTCGGCCTCGATCCGCTCCATGCGGTATTTGACCAAATCGCCGATCGAGACGATGCCGCGAATCTCGCCCGCCTCGACCACCGGCAAATGGCGGATTCGGCGCTGGGTCATGAGCGCGAGCGCGGTCAGCACATCCATTTGGGGATCGGTCGTGATCGCCGGCGAGCTCATCGCCCGTTCGACCGGCCAGTCGAGCGCCTCGCGCCCGTGTTCGCGCAGGCAATAGATCACGTCCCGCTCCGAAACGATGCCCGCGATTCCCCCGCTTTCCATCACCGGCAGCGCGCCGATTCTCTTCTCGCCCAGCCTGCGCACGGCGTCGAACAGGGATTCGTCCGACCGCACCGTCTCGACGCTGGTCCCTTTTCCGCGAAGCACTGCCGCGATCGTCATGGCGCTGTCCTTCCTGACTCGCTGCCCGGCGGCTTGATAGTCCCACTTCCCGCCGCCAAAGGGAAGCCGTGCCAGTTCCCGATCCGATCCCGAGCCCGCGCGGCTCGCTGAAGCAGCGCTTCTGGCGGATCTTCCGGCTGATGATCGTGCTTGCGGTCGTGCTTGCGGTGATCGCGATGATCCTGGTGTCGCGCGGCGATCCTACGCTCCACGTCAACATGCTGATCGCGACCGGCCTCGGGGTCGGGTTCACGGTCCTCCTCGGCACTTCGCTGATGACGCTGGTGTTCATCAGCGCGGACAGCGGGCACGACGAGGCGGCCGCGCCCCATATTCACGACAAGGATGACGAATGAGCGAGTCTGAGCGAACGCCGGTCCTGCGCGTGATGCCGGGGCCGACCGACATCAACGCCAACGGCCATATCTTCGGTGGCTGGGTCCTGTCTCAGATGGACATCGCGGCGGGCATCGTCGCTTCGCAGCGCGCCAGAGGACCGGTCGCGACCGTCGCGATCGAGGCGATGAAGTTCATCGCGCCGATCCACCTGCGCGACCTGATCTCGGTCTACGCGCATGTCGAGCGGGTCGGCCGGACATCGATGGGGGTGCGGATCGAGGTGGTCGCTCACCGCGACCTCGGAGCAACCGAGGTCAAGGTGACCGAGGGCCTCTTCACCTTCGTCGCCCTGGACGCGAACAACCGTCCGCGCGCGGTCGACGCGCCTTAGGCCGCGGGGGCGATTTCCTCGTCGCCGTCGGCGGGCCGCGGTCCGCGCGACCTGCGCCGAGGCCGCGGAGCAGCCGCTTCTTCCGTTGCGCCTTCAGCCGCGTCCTCGCCGCCAATGGCCGGCGGAAGCACATCCAGGGGCAGGCTATCGCCGCCGTTAAGGTGAGGCCGCGCTCCCGCCGGCTCCTCCTCCTGTGAACGGTCGTCGCGCTCAAACCGTCGAGGCTCCCGGTCGCTGCGAGGCCGGCGTGGGCCCCGGTCGTGTCGCTCGCTGCGGTCGTGCCGATCCTGCCGCTCGTCGCCGTCGGAAGCTTCGCTCTCGCTCGCCTCGGCCAGCTCTTCCTCGCCCTCGTCCTCGTCCATGTCTTCGTCGCGCGGGCGACGCTGGTTCTGGTCCTCGAAGCGCGCCCGGTTCTCGCTCAGCACGCGGAAATAATGGTCGGCGAACTGGAGATAATATTCGGTCTGCACGCGGTCGCCCGAAAGCTGCGCGTCGCGCGCCATGCTCTTGTATTTCTCGAGCAGCTGAGCGGCATTCCCGCGCTGACGATTGTCTTGGCGGTTGCCCGGCTGTCCGCCGAGATTCTGGCCCCGCTGTCCCCCACGGCCGCGCCTGCGGCCGCCCTGTCGATTGTTGATCAAATGCCTACGTCCTTACAGAGTAGTGGCTTGCCCCTTTTGGCCTTCAGCCGGACAGGGCGGCGCCGAGGATGTCGCCCAGCGCAGCTCCTGACCCTCTCGTTCCGGTCTGCGCGTGAGCGCCAAATGAACGGCCGATTGCGTCGGGGGTTGGGACAGGATGCGCTCAGCTTCAATAAGGGAGCGGGCCCGGCCCAGGCCCTTGATGTAGTGCGCCATGGCGCATCTGCCAAGCGATTTTGTATTAAACCCAGGTTAGGAGCACCGCCCGGGCGCGGCCGGAGAGGTCGTCGGCGACGGTCGCCCGGAGCCCGTCGCGCGCGAGCAGCCCGGTCACCGCCTGGCGCTGATCCGGAGCGATCTCGATCGCCGCGAGACCGCCCGGATTGAGCAGGCGCGGCAGTTGCGGCGCGAGCTCGCGATAGGCGTCGAGACCCTCGCGTCCCGCGAACAGCGCCTCGTCCGGCTCATATTCGCGTACGCCGGGACCAAGCTGGGCGCCTTCGGCGATATAGGGCGGGTTGCACAGGATCAGGTCGAATTTTTCGAGCAGTCCGGTCGCCCAGTTTCCCTGCGCCAGCTTCGCTCGCGGCTCGAATCCGAGCCGGCGGGCGTTCGCCGAGGCGTAGGTGAGCGCCTGGCGCGAAACGTCGATTCCAAGTCCCGTCGCCTCGGGCCAGATATCGAGCGCGGCGAGCAGCAATGTGCCGGGGCCGGTGCCGAGGTCGACGATGCGCCTCGGCCCGTCGCTGCCCTCGAAATGCTCGATCGCCGAAGCGATCAGCACTTCGGAATCGGGGCGTGGCACGAGCACGCCGGGGCCGACGTGGAGCTCGATATTCCAGAAGGCACGGCGGCCGGTGATATAGGCCACGGGCTCGCCTTCGGAGCGGCGCTTGACCATCTCGCGAAACCGATCCGGAACCTGCCGGTCCGGCGGGGAGAGAAGCAGCCGGTCGCGGTCGATATGCAGCGCCTCGGCCATCAGCAGCTCGGCATCGAGCCGGGCCGTGTCGCTCGTTTGACTCAACTGGCGCGTGGCGTCGTCCAGCGCGCGGGCAATCGGCTTCAACCTTCCTCCAATCCGGCGAGGCGCTCCGCTTCGTCCTCGGCGACCAGCGCGTCGATGATCTCGGTTAGCCCGGCGCCCTCGAGCACCTCGTCGAGCTTGTGGAGCGTCAAATTGATCCGGTGATCGGTGACGCGCCCTTGAGGGAAATTGTAGGTGCGGATCCGCTCCGACCGGTCGCCCGAGCCGACCATCGACTTGCGCGCCCCGGCGCGTTCGCTCGCCAGCCGCTCGCGCTCCATCTCGAACAGGCGCGTACGCAGCACCTTCAGCGCCTTCGCCTTGTTCTTGTGCTGCGACTTCTCGTCCTGCTGGATGACGACGAGGCCGGTGGGCAAGTGCGTGATCCTGACGGCGCTGTCGGTCGTGTTGACCGACTGTCCGCCGGGACCCGACGAGCGATAAACGTCGATCCGCAGGTCCTTTTCGTCGATCTGAACGTCGACGTCCTCGGCCTCGGGAAGCACCGCGACGGTGGCCGCCGAGGTGTGGATGCGGCCGCCGCTTTCGGTCACCGGCACGCGCTGGACGCGGTGGACTCCGCTTTCGAACTTCAGCCTGGCGAAGACGCCGCGGCCGTTGATCGAGGCGATCGCTTCCTTGTAGCCGCCGACCTCGGACGCGCTGGCGGAAATCAGTTCGAAGCGCCAGCCCTGCGTTTCGGCAAAGCGCTGGTACATGCGCAGCAGGTCGCCCGCGAACAGGGCCGCTTCGTCGCCGCCGGTGCCGGCGCGGAGCTCGAGCATCGCAGCCCGGTCGTCGGCCGCGTCGCGCGGGAGCAGCTGGATTGCGAGCGCCCGCTCGGCGTTCGGCAGCTTGTGGCGAATGTCGTTCGCCTCGTCGGCCGCCATCTCCTTGAGCTCGGGCTCGGCCGTCGGATCGGCGACCAGGCCGTTGAGCACTTCGAGTTCGGCGCGGAGACGGCGAACTTCGCGCGCGGCGGCGGCGACCGGCTCGATCGCGGCATAGTCCTTCGACAGGCGCACGAATTCGTCGGGTGCGAGGTCGGCGCGCGACATCGCCTGCTGCAATTCATGCTTGCGCGCCTCGATCGACGCGATGCGCTCGGACGAAATCTGCGTCACCGGCGGATCGCCTCCGCCACCAGGTCGAGTGACACGGCGCGCTGCTCACCGGTGCCGAGGTCCTTCAGCTGCGCCTCGCCCCGGTCAAGCTCGTCGTCGCCGATGATGAGCGCGAAAGCAGCCCCGGCCTCGTTGGCGCGGCTCAGGCGCTTCTTCATATTGCCGCGATAGCCCATGTCCGCGGCAACGCCGTCACGCCGCAGAACCGCAACAATCGATTGACCCTGCAACTCGGCGCGAGGTCCCAGCGGGATAACCACGACGCTGGGCTTCTCCGGTTCTGGTCCACCGATCATCATCGCGAGCCGCTCGATGCCCGCTGCCCAGCCGACCGCGGGCGTGTGCGGGCCGCCGAGCGCTTCGATCAGGCCGTCGTAGCGGCCGCCGGCGATCACCGTCCCCTGCGCACCGAGGCGATCGGTCACGAACTCGAACGCGGTGTGTCGGTAATAATCGAGCCCGCGCACGAGCCGCGGCGCGCGCTCCCACTGGATTCCCGCCGCGTCGATGCCTTCGGTCACGCGGCCGAAGAAGTCCGCCGCTTCGCTGGACAGGAAATCGTCGATCACCGGCGCGCTATCGACCACCGGCCAGTCCTGGTGCGCCTTGCTGTCGAGGATGCGCAGCGGATTGCGCTCGAGCCGCGCCTGGCTGTCTTCGCTGAGCGCGTCCTTGTGCCCACGGAAATGCTCGTAGAGCGCATCGCGCCAGGCGGCGCGCGTTTCCGGATCGCCGAGCGTGTTGAGCTGGAGGATCGCGCCGTCGATCCCGAGCTCCTTCAAGAGCTGGTCGGCAAGCGCGAGGAGCTCGACGTCCGCCTGCGGTTCGCCGGCGCCAATGATCTCGGCATCGAGCTGGTGGAATTCGCGGAACCGCCCCTTCTGCGGCCGCTCGTAGCGGAAGGCCGAGCCGTGCGTCGCCACCTTCAACGGTGCGAATTGCTGCCAGCCTTCGCTCAGATAGGCGCGGCAGATTCCCGCGGTGAACTCGGGCCGCAGCGTGATCGATTCTCCGCCGCGGTCCTCGAACGAATACATTTCCTTGGACACGACGTCGGTCGTTTCTCCAATGGTTCGCGCGAAGACGGCGGTGTGCTCGATCGTCGGCACTTCGACGCGTTTGAATCCGTAGAGCCGGCGCACGCGATCGAACGCGGCGACAACCGCAGCGAGGCGATCGGCTTCCTCTCCAAGCAGGCTTTGCGTGCCCCGAACGGGCTGAACCGGCGTCATTCCCGGCGCGCTAAAGCATAATTCCCCGATTTGGCAAAAGCTTCCTTCGGCTTCGGGTTACTGCGCCTGCTGCTGCTGAAACTTCTGGAGCTGCTGCTGGTAGAAGCTCGCCGGCAGGAACTGCTTGCGCAGGCTGAACATGATGGTTCGCCCGAGCGGATCGAGCATCGACGCCTCGAAACCCGCCGGAACCACGCCGGCGGCGCCATGCGCCCGCGGGCGGTTGTCGAAAATGTTCCCGACCTCGAACCGCGCCGAGACTCCGCGGAGCCAGGGATGGCGCGAAACGATCGGCAGATACTGGCCGACATTCGCGAACAGCCTGAGGTCGAACGTTGCGAGCGGCGAGAAATGAAGCGGCGCGCCGGTCAGCGTGTCGACCGTGGTCGCGGTCCGCCAGTTCGCGCCGAGACGAACGCCGAAGCCGTTGTTCGACCAGCCCGCCTGCGCCTGGATCTGGTGGCGCGGCTGGCCGCCCGTCTGGCCGACCGGAGCGCCGTGGAGATAGTCGAGCTGTGGCAGTCCCGGCTCGATGAGCGCCCGGTCGACGATGGTGATCGTGTCGGTGAGCGAAAAGGTGAGGCGGCCGTTTGTGGCCGCGCTCGCGAGCGACCCCGGGGCTGCGTTCGTCGAGGCGGTGCCGGCCTGGGGCACCGCGATTCCCGCCGCACGCGCTTTGTCGACCGCGCGCTGGACTTCGGAAGTCGTCACGTGATGGCTCTTGAGCGGCTTGGTGAAGTCGAAGCCGAGCAAAAGCGTGTCGCGATGCGCCGAAGCGAAGTTCAACGGCCTCAAGTCGACGCTGACGAGGTCGCCCGCGGGATCGCGCGTGAAGCGATCGGGGAAGGCCTGTTCGATTGTCGGAAAGACGGTGATGTTCGAAATTGGCCGGTCGATGGTCACATGCGCATAGTCGCCGCGTAGCCGGAAATTTGCGTTCTGCAGCGGTTGCCATTCGGCGCTGAGATCGAGCGTGTCGCGGACGGAGGTTCTAAGGCCGGGATTGCCGCCGGTGACGACCGCCACGCGGTTCACCACGCCATTCTGGAAGTCGAAGATACGGGTCCCGGGCGTTTCGACGAATGGGTCGCCCAGCTGCCGGACGCTGGGCGCCCGTTCCTCATGATCCCAGCTTCCGACCAGATTGAGCGTTGCGATGGGCGACCAGTTTGCTCCCGTCCCGACGCGCGTCAGCGTGCCGAAGTCCGACAGCTGGTTGACTTCGGCATTGGCGTTGACGGTGAGGTTGCCGAGCGCGCTGAACGCGCGCCGCCGGTGCGAGATTGGAAGGTCGATGCTCGCGGCAGCCGTTGCCGTCGTGCGTCTCGCCGAGTCCACCGGTGCGTTGGCGAAATGCTGTTCGTCGATGTCGAGATATTCCGCGGACGTCGCCGCTCTCAACGTGACGTCGGCGTCGCCGAGGGGGGTGGTAAACAGCGGCCCGTTGACCGTGCCGTCGAGGTCGCCGGCGAAATGGGTGGACTGGGCGTTTCCCGGCGCGAAGACTTGCCCGAGGTCGGTCGTCGTCGTTCGGTTGCGCTCGGCGTCGCCATTGGCCGCGAGGTTCCAATACCATTTTCCCTGCCCGCCGCTCAGCGTCGAGCCGAGATGCAGGCTGTCATCGAGGGTGTGGCGGCGAAGTTCCGCGGGAAGCTGCTCCGACAGGCCGCTCAGCAGGTGCCCGTTGCTGTGCGCCCCCTGGGCGTTGAACGTCTCCTCGACGTCGCCCGGAAGCTCGCGGCTGATGGTCATCGTTCCGCGCACGCCGAGTTCGGGCGGCAGAAGCAGGCCGGTCGCACCGGTGCCGCTGGTCTCATATTGCTGTTCGACCAGGCTGCGCTGTGAACCCCTCAATATGTCCTCGGTACCGCCGTGGAGGTTGAGCGTGGTCCGGCGCTTGGGCGTGAGCAGGATTCGGGTGAGATCCGCCCCGCCGCCGGAGAATCCGGACTCGGTCGCCGTGTTTCCCGCGAGCTGCGCGACGGATTCGACGAAGCGGTTCTGAAGAACCACGTTCACGACCTTCTGGTCGGGCGGATAGCCATATTTGAGCGCGACCTCGTCGGGCAGGATGTCGACCCGCGACACCGCCTCGATGGGGATGTCGCGAAGCTCGCGATAGCTCGACACCCGGCGGCCGTTGAGAAGCACCAGCGGCCGTGCGCTGCCGGAACCGCGAGCGACGCCGATATCCGGAGCGATCGCTTCCAGGAGCTCATCGAAACTGCTCGCGCCGGTCGCCTTCACATCGTGCGAATCGAGCACGTTGACGGGCGGGATGTCACCGACAACCGAACCGCGCGGCGGCTTCCCGGTGACGACGATGTCGTCGTCGTCCTGGTCGGGAGCGGTCGACGCGGCGGTCGCCGCCGGCTTCGGCGGGTTCGGCTGCGGCTGCGCCGCTACCGAGGTCGCCACCAGCGCCACACCGACCGTTGAAAGACCCCAGATGATTGCCATTGCGGTGCCGTGTCCGTGCACACGTGAACGGCTGCTGGCAAATCTATTAAGTTCCGGCAAGCAACTCCTTACCGGCGACGAATTGCCGCTCAGCGGTTCTGCTGCTGCCTTTCCTGGAACTGGCGTTGCAGCCAGCTCCTGGGCGGCAGGAACAATTTGCGGAAGCTGATCATGATCGTCCGTCCCAGCGGGTCGAGCAGGTCGGGCTGGAAGTTCAGGGGGACATTGCCCAGCGCATCATGGACCTTGGGGCGCGTGTTGAACATGTTGTTGAGCTGCAGCTGGACCTGAGTCCCGCGCAGCCACGGATGCTTGACCGTGAGCTCGGGGATGTCGCCAGGGTTGGCGAACAGCCTGAGATCGAACGTCGCCAGCGGCGAGAAGCGCAGCCTGTCGCCAGTCAGCGTGTTGACGGTCGTCCCGGTGCGCCAATTGGCCGTCAGCCGGGCACCGAGCCCGTTGTTGAAATAGCCGGTCTGCGCCTGGATGCTGTGCCGCGGCGTTCCCCCGGTCTGACCGGCCGCATCACCGTGAAGGAAATCGATCGCGGGCAGCCCGGGAGCGATGATCGCCCGGTTCACGAACGTGATGCTGTCGGTCAGCGAGAAGGTGATTCGCCCGCGGTTGCCGCCGCCGAAGAAGCCACCGCCGCCTCGGCCGCCGCCGCCGCCACCGCCGCGGAAACCGCCGCCTCCCTGGCGGCCGGCCTGGGCTTCGTTGCCGCCTTGCTGCGACTGGGCCGCCGGCGCGGTGCCTGCCTGCTGCGAGGTTGACGGCGTCGAAGCGCCATTCGCGGGCGACGTGGCCGGCGCGGACGGATTGCCCTCAGGGCTGGCCGGCCTTCCGTTCGGCCCGGCTGCGCCGCCCCGAGCCCCGAACTGGGAGCGGAATTGCGCCCGGATCTGGTCGATCACCGACTGGGAGGGCCGATGCGACTTCAGCGGGTGCGAAAAGTCGAACCCGATCCGCAATGTGTCGTTCTCCGAGCTTTCGAAATTCACCGGTGTGAGGTCAACGCTGACCAGCTGGCCCGCCCCGTTGCGGACGAACCGGTTCGGAAACGCCTGCTCGATGGTCGGCGTGACGGTGAGGTTCTGGATCGGATGGTCGATCGTCTGGTGCACATATTCGGCGCGCAGGCGAAGGTCGGTGTTCGCGATCGGCTGCCAGTTGGCCCCGAGCTTGAGGACGTGCCGAAGGTCGGACTGGAGGTTAGGATTGCCGCCGGTAATCGCGGTTACGATGTCGGTCTGGCCGGTCGCGAAATCGAACACGCGCGTGCCGGGAGTCTCGAGCACCGGATCGCCGAGCTGATTGACCGTGGGCGGTCCTTCCTCGCGGGTCCAGCTGGCGAGGAAGTTGAGCCGGTCGACCGGCGACCAGTTGGTCCCGGCGCCGAACACCGTCAGGGTTCCGAAGTCGGACAGCTGGTCGACCTCCGCATTGGCGTTGATGGTCAGGTTGCCGAGCGCGCTGAAGTCGTGATTGCGGCGCGAGATCGGGATGTCGAAGTTCATCGCCGCCTCGCCCGTCGTTCGCCCAAGCGAATGCGAGCTGGTGACTCCGATCAGGCGCCGCTCGCTATTGAGGTGAGTCGTCGTTCCGCCGAGCGTGATGGTGGTGGTTGCATCGCCGCCGGGAAGCGAGAAGAGCTTGCCGTTCGCCGTCGCCTTGATGTCGCCCGACTCCGTCGTCTCGACGGTCCGGTCGCGTACCGCGTCCAGCGCATCGCGGTCCGTCCCCGTGGTGTCGCGTTCGAGGTCGGCATTGCTGGTCAGCGTCCAGCGCCAGTTCGACTTGACGCCGTTCATGGTGACTCCGGCGTGCGCCGTGTCGGTGCTGGTGTTGCGCTGCAGGGCCTCGATCAACGTGTCGCCAAGGCCGATCAGCGAGCGGCCGTCGACGTGCTCGAATTCAGTGTTCAGAGTCGCGGACACATCGCCCAGGATTTCGCGGTTGAATGTGCCCGAAGCGCGCAGATCGCGCTTGCTTGGGAGCAGCGAGCGCGCGGCGAGCTCGTCTGCGGTGGTTTCCCCGGCGGGCGGCTGCTGGGTGATCAGGATGTCGCGCTGCGACTCCCGCAGCAGGCTATTGCCTTCCGCGTGCAGGTTGAGGGTGGTGCGCCCGTTCTTCTCGACGATGAAGCGCGTGAGGTCGGCGCTTTCGTTGGTGTGGCCGCCTTCGGTCGAGGTTCCGGCGCCGACCTGCGCCGTGGTTGAATAGAAGCGCTGCCTGAGGACGATGTTCACCACCTTCTGATCGGGGCGCGTCCCGTATTTCAGCGCCACTTCCTCGGGCAGGATTTCGACCCGCTCGATGGCTTCGGTGGGAATGTCGCGAAGTTCGCGGAAGCTCGAGACCCGCTGGCCGTTGATGAGAATCAGCGGACGCTCGCCCCCGCGGCCCTGCGAGCTTCCGATTTGCGGCGCGAGCGCGTCGAGCAGGTCATTGATGTTGGTCGCCCCCGTCGCCCGAACGTCGCGCGAATCGAGAACGTTGACGGGCGGGATGTCGCCGACGACCGAGCCGCGTGCCCGCGTGCCCTGGACGACGATCGGCTCCTCGTCGCCGAAATCTTCATCGGCGCTCTGAGCCGCGGTCGTGTCGGACTGGGCAGTCGGCGCGTTGGCCGTCTGCTGGGTCGGGGTCGGGACCGGCTGGGCTGGATTCGTGTCTGCGGGGGCTTGCGGCGGAGGCGGGGCGGGCTGTGCGACGGCCGGCGAAACGATGCAAAGAAGCGCAGCGCCGCCGAGCAGCGTTGAATGATGTTTCATTCGTCCTCCCGCTAGTCCGGTGACGTGAACCGGCGCTGACAACGCCGTGAACTTCGACAAAGTGCCGACTGTTGTCTGCGAACGCGTGGGTGGCGTTGCCCCGCCGCGGCAATTACCGGTACAGCGGTTGCTTCAACTGGGGAGGAGTTCCGTCCGATGCGCCGAGCTGCGCTTGCCGTCCTGTTGTCGTCATTTCTTTCGACCGCCGCGTTCGCGCAACTGGTCCCGCCGCAAAACAGCAAGCCCGAACCGACGCCCAAGGTCGACACGATTCCCGCGCCGCGGGATGTCGCCTATCCCGGGACGCTGCAGCTGACGGTCGACGCGACCGACGTCACGCGCGCGATCTTCAAGGTGCATGAGCATGTGCCGGTCGCGACGGCCGGCGACTTCGTGATGCTCTATCCCAAATGGCTGCCCGGCAATCACTCGCCGTCGGGCCAGATCAACAAGATTGCCGGATTCTCCGCGACCGCGAACGGCGCGCCGCTGAAGTGGGTTCGCGACAATCTCGACGTCTATGCCTTCCACATCGCCGTGCCGCCGGGCGTCAGCGCGATCGACATTGACTTTCAGTATCTGTCGCCGACCGCCGGGAACCAGGGCCGGGTCGTCGCGACTCCCGACCTCGCGAGTATCGAATGGATCGCCAACTCGATGTACCCGGCCGGCTATTTCGTGCGCGACATTCCGATTCAGGCGTCGGTGATCGTTCCCGCCGGCTGGCACGTCGCGACCGCGCTTCGGCCGAGCGGCCAGAGCGCCAACAAGGTCGACTATCCGGTGACCAGCTACGAGATCCTGATGGATTCGCCGCTGATCGCCGGAGCCCATTATCGCGCTTTCCCGCTGTCGCCCGACGTCACGCTCGACGTGATCGCGGACAATGACGCCGAGCTTGCCGCCAAGCCGGACGAGATCGAGGCTCACAAGCGGCTGGTCGAGCAGGCGGTGAAAGCCTTCGGCGCCCAGCATTACGACCATTACGACTTCCTCCTGACGATCTCGAATTATCTCGGGGGCGAAGGGCTCGAGCATCATCGGAGTTCGGAGGACGGGACCGGCCGCGGCTATTTCACCGAGTGGAACAACCAGCTCAACGCGCGCAACCTGCTGCCCCACGAATTCACCCATAGCTGGAACGGCAAGTTCCGCCGTCCGGCGGACCTGTGGACGCCGGACTACCGGACGCCGATGCAGGACAGCCTGCTGTGGGTGTATGAAGGCCAGACCCAATTCTGGGGCTATGTGCTTGGCGCCCGCTCGGGCATGTTGTCGAAGCAGGACACGCTGGATGCGATCGCGGCAACCGCGGCCGCCTACAGCACGGGCACGCCGGGCCGCGCGTGGCGGCCGCTGATCGACACGACCAACGACCCGATCATCGCCCAGCGCGCGCCGCAGCCGTGGCGCAGCTGGCAGCGCAGCGAGGATTATTACAACGAAGGCCAGCTGATCTGGATCGACGTCGACCGGATCATTCGCCAGCAGTCCGGCGGCAAGAAATCGATCGACGATTTCGCCAAGGCCTTCCTCGGAGTCCGCGACCGGGACTGGGGCGAGCTGACCTATACGCTCGACGACATCGTCGCGACGCTGAACCGGGTCCAGCCTTACGATTGGCGTGGGTATCTGCAGCGCCGGGTCTACGATATCGCGCCGCAGGCGCCGCTCGAGGGCATCACGCAGGGCGGCTACAATCTGGTCTACACCGACCAGCCCACCGACTGGATCAAGAGCAGCGAGAAGAACCGCAAATACATGGACCTGACCTATTCGGGCGGTCTCACGGTCGGGATGGACGGCAAGGTCGGCAGCGTGCTGTGGGACAGCCCCGCGTTCAACGCCGGACTGACCATCGGCTCGGAGATCGTCGCCGTGAACGGCCGCAAGCTCGACATGGATTCGCTCAAGCAGGCGATCAAGGACGCCGCGAACAATGGCCCCGCGCCGCAGCTGCTGGTCCACGATGGCGATGTCTACAAGACGGTGACGCTCGATTGGCACGGCGGCCTGCGCTATCCGCACCTCGAAAAGGTCGGCAAAGGCCCGGGCACGCTGGACGCGCTCCTGGCGCCGCGCTGAGATGAGGAAGGGGGGTCGCATGCGTATGGCAATTATCGGTTCCGCATTTGCAGTGCTCGGCCTAGCGGCTGGTGCGTCGGCGCAGTCGCCAGGTCCGGCTCAGGTCAATGTGCAGACCGCGCTCGACCGGATCAAAGCGGTCGATGCGCAGCTTCATTCGGTGATTGCCGTCGACCCCAGCGCGATGGAGCAGGCCAGGGCTGTCGACTCGGGCACGCTGCGCGGACCGCTCGCGGGACAGCCGGTGCTGATCAAGGACAATATCGAGAGCGCCGGCGCGTTGCCGACCACCGCGGGCAGCCTCGCCCTGGCCAACAACGTCACGAACCGCGACGCGCCGCTGGTCGCCCGGCTGCGTTCGGCCGGCGCGATCATCCTCGGCAAGACCAACCTCAGCGAATGGGCGAACATCCGCTCGACCCATTCCATCTCCGGCTGGAGCGCGGTCGGCGGCCAGACCCACAATCCCTGGGCGATCGACCGCGACGCCTGCGGCAGCTCGAGCGGCAGCGGCGCAGCGGTGGCGGCGGGGATCGTCCGCTTCGCCATCGGCACCGAGACCGACGGCTCGGTCACCTGCCCGTCGTCGATCAACGGCATCGTCGGGTTGAAGCCGACCGTGGGGCTGGTCAGCCGCACGCACATCGTCCCGATCAGCCACAGCCAGGACACTGCCGGCCCGATGGCCGACAATGTCCGCGACGCCGCGGAGCTGCTGACGGTCATCGCCGGCAGCGACCCCGCCGACCCGGCAACGCGTGACGCCGACAAGCACAAGACCGACTATGCCGCTCAGCTCGACGCCAATTCGCTCAAGGGCAAGCGCATCGGCGTGCTTCGCTTCGCTTCGACCGAGCAGCTCGACCCGGCCTTCAACACCGCGCTCGCCATCCTTCGCCAGCAGGGCGCGATCCTCGTCGACATCAAGAAGTTCGACGAGAAGGGCATCGGGAGGAATGAGAACACGGTCCTGATGACCGAGCTCAAGGCCGACATGGCCAAATATCTGAAGAGCAGCCCGGCGCCCATCTCGTCGCGCACGCTCGCCGACCTCAT
>DATNFJ010000083.1:0-18397 GCA_035606455.1 Sphingomicrobium sp. | reverse complement strand
CGATTCCCCCGAATTATCGAGCATGTACTTGATCGACTGATCGCGGGTCCAACCCTTGGAGTGGATGCCGGTGTCGACGACCAAGCGCATCGCGCGCAGCATCTCGTCGTTCAGGTTGCCGAACCGCTGGTACGGATCGGTGTACATATCCATCGGGTAGCCCAGCGATTCTGCGTAGAGGGCCCAACCCTCGACATAGGCCGTGTTGCCGCCGAAACGCATGAAGGCGGGAAGGTTCGGATTCTCCTGCGCCAGGCTGATCTGGAAGTGATGCCCCGGCTCGCCCTCGTGCATGAACAAAGTCGTCTCTTCCCACGTGCTTCGCGAGGGCAGGTTGTACGCGTTGAAATAGAAGGTGCCGGGGCGCGATCCGTCAGGCGTGCCCTGGTCATAGCTTCCGCCGGCTTCGAACTTCTCGCGATACGCCGGGTACGGCTTGATCACGAGCCCGGCCTTCGGAGTCTTGGAGAAGAACAAGGGCACCTTCTTCTCGACCTTGGCCTTGACCGACTCGAACCCGCGCTCGAGCTCCTCCTTGCTCTTCGGCTGGAACTTCGGGCTGGTGCGCATGTAATCGAAGAACTGGTGCAGCGTGCCCTTGAAGCCGACCTGCTTCTGGACGTCCTCGAACTCCTTGGTGATCCGCGCGACTTCGTTGAGCCCGAGCTGGTGGACCTGCGCGGGATCGAGCGCTTCCGTCGTCGTCGATTCGATCAGGTAGCGGTAATATTTGTCGCCGCCCTTCATATACATGAGCCCGGCGCCGTCGCGGGCGTGCGCGAGATACTCGGTCGAGAGGAAATCGCGCATCCGCTGAAGCGCGGGATACACAGTGCCGGTCAGCGACTGCTTGTATTCGCTCGTCAGCCGCGCCCGGTCGGCGGGTCCGATCGACGCCGGAAAGCTCTTGATCGGTCCCCAGTAGGGCGAGTCCTCGGGCTTGAGCTTCAACTGGTTGTCGAGCTGCTCGATCATGTTGCGAACGGTCAGCTTGGTGTCGACGATCCCCTCGGCCTCGCCTTTCTTCCACTGGCGGATCGCTTCGTCGATGTTCGCCGCGAAGTCGCGGTTGCGTTTCAGATTGTTCTCGTAGTCTGCAACCGTCTTGAACGGCGCCGCGCCCTGGCCGCCGGCGATGGTCGGATATTCGGTGTGGATTCCGAAGAAGTGATTCATCGGCAGCGCTTCGGTGATTTCGAGGAGGTCGGGCTGGAAGCCACGAAGCGTGTCCTCGGTCTGGTATTGGAAGACGTCGTAGGCGATCTTGTCCGTCGCATTGAGCCGGTCGCGCGGGATCGTGTGAAGCGCTGCAAGGTCGTTCTCGGCGGCGGCCTTCTCCGCCTGGTAATGGGCATCGCTGAAAAGGTCGCCGAGCCGGTCCGCGTAGCGCTGGTCTCCCCGGAACAAGGCCTGCAGCGGATTGCGCTGGAGGCTCGCCTCGTCGCTCTGCTTGAACAGCTCGAACAGGCGGTCGTGGGCGCTCGCCTGGGCCGGTGCGGCCGCGGCGGGCGCCTGCGCAGGCAACGCCGCGCAAGGTGCGAGCGCAAGCAGGGACGCGGTAAGAATAAGGCGAGCGACAGCGTTCATCTTGGAATTCCCCGGCAGAGCAATTGGGCTGCAGTTGCGCGCTAATGCAAAAAGGGGCGCTGCCGCAACGGCAACGCCCCTTCGATATTCGGCTCGGCTGGCTCTACCAGAAGAAACCCGGGATCGAGTCGATCACCTCGCCCGTGTAGGTGTCGATCAGGAGCGCGTCATTATAGTAGCGCACCCACTCGGCGCCCGGAGGCGGATAGGGCAGGCCATATTCGGCCGGCTCGAGCCAGTATTGATTGCCGTAATAGGCCGGCCACAGGCGGTAGCCGATGTCGAACGACTGATAGCCCCAGCCGAAGGGATCGATATAGAGCCCGAGGTGGAAGCGCGAGCGATGGTGGTCGCGGAACCGGCGCCAGTCGTAGCGGCGATCGTTCCGCCAGTCGCGGTTCCAGTGCATGTCGCGCTGCCCCTGCGCGCGAACCGGCGGCTGGGTGCCGAACCGCGGACTCTCGCTGACGACCAGCGGATGACGATCGCGCATTACCTGGGGGAATTGGCGGTTTGGCTGGCGGAAATCGCCCGCTCCGTCGCGAGCCTGCCGCTGACGCTGCTGAACCTGCTGACGCTGCTCGAAGCGCTGCTGAACCTGCTCGATATTCTCGTCGCGCTGCCCGGCGAACGCTTCGGCTTGAGCCTGGCGCTGGGCGCGCACCGCATTCATGTCCACCTGCCGCTCGGGCCGGCCCGCATCGTTGAACTGCGGCCGTCCGGCAAACTGCTGCCCCTGCGGCTGCATCCGCGCCTGGGGCACGAACGCGGGGCGCTGTGAATGCTCTTCGTGGGCCTGCTGGCGCTCCTGGTGCGCCTGCTGGTGATCTTCGTGAGTTTGCTGGTTGTTATCCGAATGATCGCGCGGATTGTTATCCGAATGTTCGCGCGGACCGGCAACCGCCGGACTCGCCGCGGCGCTCGCCAGCAGCAAGCTGATGAGGAACTTACGCATGACAATGACCTTTCCAAAACATGACAGCTTTCTGCGCTCGTCGATATGAGCGGTCGCTTAACCGTTTCGGAGCCGTATATTCAGGTTTGTAAGTTGGGCGCTGGTGGCACGATCTGCACAGCGCGGGAAATCGCCTTGCGGATTCGCGGATAGGCGCCGCAGCGGCACAGGTTCGGAAGCGCGGCGATCTGCTCCTCGCTCGGACTTGGGCTCGCCTGGAGGAGCGCGGCGATGGCCATGATGAAGCCAGGTTCGCAATAGCCGCACATCGTCGCCTGCTCGGCCAGCCACGCCTGCTGCACCGGATGTGAGCGGTCGGGCGACAGGCCCTCGATGGTCGTCACCTGCGCGCCGTCGAGCTGGCGCAGCGTGACGCTGCAGCTCATGACCGCGCGGCCGTCGATGATCACCGTGCACGCGCCGCAGTCGCGACTGTCGCAACCATATTTGGTCCCGGTAAGGTTCGAGGCATCCCGCAATGCCCACAGCAGCGGCGTGTCGGGATCGAGCCTGTACTCGACCGCCTCGCCATTCACCGTCATCCGCGCGACCATGGCGGCGAGGCTAGCGCGCGCGGGGCCACGCTGTCACTATGCAGCCCATGCCGCGCGTGATCACCAACAACGGATATGAAATCGGCTACGAGCAGGCCGGGGGCGGCGATGCGACTGCGATCGTCTTCCTCCACGGCGTCGGTTCGGACAAGAGCGTGTGGCGGCCGCAGCTGGCATTCTTCGGGCAAGGCCGTCGAGCGATTGCGTTCGACTATCCCGGCTACGGCGACAGCGACGCGGCGCCCGAGGGCACCACGCGCGACGATTATGCCTCGGCGATCATCTCGGCGATGCACGAGCTCGGGGTCGACCACGCCCACATCTGCGGCCTGTCGCTCGGCGGAGTCGTGGCAATCGCAATGACCCATGCGGACGAGAGCCGCTGCGCGTCATTGATCCTCGCCGACACGTTCGCGGCCCATCCGGACGGCCAGGCCGTCTACGAGCGGGCGGTCGCGGCCAGCGGCGACCTTCGCGCCATGGCCGAAGCGCGAGTCGACATCCTCCTCGCCCAACCTGCCGATCCTGCCGTCCGCAGCGAAGTGGTCGAGACCATGGCGAAGATCGACCCCGCCGCCTATCGCATCGGCGCCGAGGCGGTCTGGCTCGCCGATCAGCGGGAGCGCGCCCACGACATTCGCGTGCCCGCGCTGGTGCTATGCGGGACCGAGGACAGGATCACGCCCCCGGCCCTGTCGCGCGAGCTGACTCACATCATCCCCGGCTCGCGCTACGAACCGATCGAAGGCGCGGGCCACCTCGGCAACATCGAGCGGCCGGAAGAATTCAACACGCTGGTCAACGCCTTCATCCGCGGCGTGGATTCGCGGTCGTGAGCGTAGTCAACGACAGCGTCTGGTTTGTGGGAGGATTGATCGTCGCGTTCGGATCGGACTGGCTTTTTTGCACCCGCCTTGCAGCATACTACTCGACTTACGATTACGCCTACCAACCTGGCATGGGCAGGTCGCTCCTGCTTGCGGTGATCGTCGGCTTTCTGGTCTACGTCTTTGAGACCAACGATCCTTCGCATCCGTGGCTACCCGGCATCGCGATCGCGACGGTGGCTTTCCTCGTCTATGGGCAGCTGGCGGCCAGAGACGTGCGCGCCAGATTGGTCCCGAGCGATCAGTCGGAGTCGAAGCCCTAAACGAAGCTCTGTCCTACAGCCCCACCGCTGTGCCATGCTGCGGCCATGCGGTTCTTCGGCTCCGAGCTGCACCTGACCATCGTATATGCGACCTCGCGCGCGCGTATGCGCGTACGCGCGTGTAGAACTGTCAACATTCGCAACTTTCGCGAGCTCCAGCCATGAAGATCGCCTGCATCGGCGGGGGGCCGGCCGCGCTCTATTTCGCCATCTCGATGAAGCTGCGCGACCCCGCCCACGAGATCGAAGTGTTCGAGCGCAATCCGCCCGGAGTCACCTTCGGCTGGGGCGTGGTCTTCTCGGACCTCACCGTCGAGAACATCACCGCCAACGATCCGGTCTCGGCCGAGATCATCACGGGCGAGTTCGCGCATTGGGACGACATCGACGTTCATTTCAAGGGCGAGACGATCACGTCGGGCGGCCACGGCTTCATCGGCATCGGCCGCAAGCGCCTGCTCGAAATATTGCAGCATCGCGCGCGCGAGCTCGGCGTCGTGCTTCACTTCGAATCCGAATGCGATCCGGCCGCTCGCAAGTGGCGCGACTTCGATCTCGTGATCGCCGCGGACGGCGCCAACTCGCGCTTTCGCGATGCAGACCGCGAAGCATTCGGCGTCGACATCGACGTTCGCGCGAACAAATTCGTGTGGCTCGGCACGAGCAAGGTGTTCGATGCCTTCACCTTCGCCTTCGAAGAAACCGAGCACGGCTGGATCTGGGCTCACGCCTACCGCTTCGCGCCCGACTGCTCGACCTTCATCGTCGAATGTTCGGAGGAGACCTGGGCCTCCTTCGGTTTCGACCGGATGAGCCAGGATGAAAGCATCGCGGCGTGCGAGAAGCTGTTCGCCAAATATCTCGACGGCCATCGCTTGCAGTCGAATGCATCGCACCTCGTCGGAAGCGCCGCGTGGCTCAACTTCCGCCGAATCAAGTGCGAGCGCTGGACCAGCGGCAACGTCATTCTCCTCGGCGACGCCGCACACACCGCGCATTTCTCGATCGGCAGCGGCACCAAGCTCGCGCTCGAGGACGCGATCAAGCTGGCGGACGTGCTGAACCGCAAGGGCTTCAGCCTCGAAGCCGCGCTGGACGAATATCAGGCCGAGCGCAGCCTCGAGGTGCTGAAGCTCCAGAACAGCGCGCGCAACTCGACCGAATGGTTCGAGACGCTGGAGCGCTACACGCATTTCGAGCCTCTTCAGTTCGCTTATTCGCTGCTCACCCGTTCGCAGCGCATCAGCCATGAGAACCTCCGCCTGCGCGACCGCGAATGGCTCGAGACCGTCGAGCGCTGGTTCTGGAAGCGCGCAACCGACGGCAAGTCGAACAAGACCGCGCCGCCGATGTTCGCGCCGTTCAAATTACGCGAGATGGAAGTGCAGAACCGCGTCACCGTCTCGCCGATGGCGATGTATTCGGCGGTCGATGGCGTCCCCAACGACTTCCACTTCGTCCATTACGGAGAGCGCGCGCTCGGCGGCGCGGGGCTGGTGTTCACCGAGATGACCTGCGTGTCGCCCGAAGGGCGGATCAGCCCCGGCTGCACCGGCATGTGGAACGCAGACCATGTGGCGGCATGGAAGCGGATCGTCGATTTCGTCCACGCCAATTCGAAGGCGAAAATCTGCCTCCAGCTCGGCCATTCGGGCGGCAAGGGATCGACCAGGCTTGGCTGGGAAGGCAACGACGTCCCGCTCGATGACGGCAACTGGCCGGTGATGGCCGCGAGCGACGTGCGATGGTCGCCCGCCAACCAGGTGCCGACTCCGATGACCCGCTCCGACATGGACAAGGTCCGCGACCAGTTTGTCGCCGCGGTTCGGATGGGGCTCGAGTGCGACTTCGACATGGTCGAGCTCCACGCCGCGCACGGCTATCTCCTCGCCGGGTTCATCAGCCCCCTGCAGAACCGGCGCACCGACGAATATGGCGGCAGTCTCGAGAACCGCCTCCGTTACCCGCTCGAAGTGTTCGCGGCGATGCGCGCGGCGTGGCCGAGCGACAAGCCGATGTCGGTGCGCATCTCGGCGACCGACTGGGCGGGCGACGATGGCGTCACGCCTGAGGAAGCGGTCGAGATCGGCGAAGCCTTCGCGCGCGAGGGCGCGGACCTGATCGACGTGTCGGCGGGCCAGACCTGGGCCGGCCAGCAGCCGGTCTACGGCCGCATGTTCCAGACCCCCTTCAGCGATCGCATCCGCAACGAGGGGAAGCTCGCCACGATGGCAGTCGGCAACATCTACGAGCCCGACCACGCCAACTCGATCCTCGCGGCGGGCCGAGCCGACCTTGTGGCGCTGGCGCGGCCGCACCTCGTCGACCCCTTCTGGACGCTAAGAGCCGCAGCCCAGCTCGACTACCGCGACGTCCACTGCCCGCCGCAATATCTCAATGGCCTGAGCCAACTGGCGAGAAACCTGAAAAGGGAGGCGGATGCGGCAGCGGCGCTGCGTGTCTGAAAGCAGCTACAACGCCACGGCCTCGACGAACACACCGCCCGCGTCATTGCCCGCGACCCAGCGGATCACGCCCTTCACCGCCGGCATCTTTGGCAGCTCGAGCGAGATTTCGCAGCCGGGCTCCAGCGGACATGCCGACCGTAGCCTGAATCCCCTGCCCGAAAGATTGGTGATGCTGGCGCCGAACTCGCCCGTCGGGCAGCGCAACAGCACGTCGAAGCTGGCGTCGACGCGCGCGGGCCGCGGCGTGAGCTCACGACCGTCCAGCTTTCCTTCGAACTTCATTCCCCCGTCCATTCCTTACAAGGAGGAAGCCGGTCCACACGGGCGCCCCACCGCCCCCGCGAAAGACTTCGATGGCATGGCGGTGTTCCAGTCCGCCATTGGTCCCACCGAAGCGAGATTAAATCGGCCGCGTTCACCGTCTGATGAACGAGCGCGGTTGCTACGATGTTAACAGAAAGGGCGGCAGCCAAAGCGAGTCCCATCAAAGTAGTGCCTTGATGGGGTCCCGAGGCCGCCGCCCGCTATTGCTCAGGGATTCGTTAGCGGGTCGAGCTCGACCGGCTGCTGCCGCGGCTCTTCGAACTCTTGCGCCCTGCCGAGCTGGTGCTGCGGTCGCCGCCGTGCATGTTGTGGCTCCAGCTGCTGCTCTTGCGGTCGCTCTTCTTGGGCATGATGAAAGTCCTTTCGTTCCAATCCCTTGGGGATGGAGCGAAAACGCGCAGCATCGGCCGCGGGAGCGTGCTTTCACCGACGATGCGTCTCGATTCAGCCGGAAACGCGCGGTTCAGCCGAGCGATTCGGCCCATTCCTTCGCTTTTTCGGCCGCGTTCAGCTCGCGGATCAGCGCATCGACGCTGCGCGTCAGCTCGGCAAGGAAGGTGATGTCGTGGCGTGCCCCGCGATAGCTCTCGGCCATCAGGATCGCGTCGATCAGGATCGGCACGACGAGGCTTTCCGGGTCCTCGATCTCCTCCAGTACGCGCAGCTTCGCGAGCGCTTTGCGCCGTGCGGCAAGCGGGTTCGAAAGCGCCTCCGTCCGTCCGATGCACCATCCCATTCGCCCACCTCCCGCAAATACGGACAGGATATGTCATCGCCGCGGAGGCGTAAGCCGTGCTCGGCGCAGGGGCGGAACAGCTCGCCGCTAATAGCCGTGAACTGGATGTAATCTTGCGGGTCACGACCGCGCCGTTATCAGGCCAGCCCGGAGGTGAGCCTTGTTCAGGCGAATTGCGGTTGCCGCCGCGTTGTTCGTTTCGCTCAACTGCTGCGCCCGGCAGCAGCCCTCGACCGACACGGTCTTCGTCTCCAACGAAGCCGGATATGTAAGCCTCATCGACGGCGCGACCGGCCGCGTCGAGGGCCGGATCGCCACGGGTGCCCGCCCCCGCGGCATGGCTTTCTCGCCCGACGGCAGGACCTTCTACGTCGCGGCGAGCGACTCCAACCGCATCGAGGCGTGGGATGTCGCCTCGCACCGCCGACTCGCGCTCTACGATTCCGGCACCGATCCCGAGCGCTTCGCGGTCAGCCCTGACGGCGGCACGCTCTACATCGCCAACGAGGACCACAGCGCGGTGTCCTTCCTCGATCTCAAGAGCGGCCGGATCACCCACGAAGTCCCGGTCGGGCCGGAGCCGGAGGGAGTCGGCGTGAGCCCGGACGGGAAGCTCGTCGTCGCGACGTCCGAAGTCGCAAACCTCGCCCACTTCATCGACGCGGGGACCGGCAAGCTCCTCGACAGCGTTCCCGTAGGCAGCCGGCCCAGGTTCGTCCTGTTTCTCAACCACGGCAGGACCGTGTGGGTTTCGTCCGAGCAGCGCGGAACGATCAGCATCTTCGACGCGGCGACGCACCGGATCGTCCGAACCATCGACCTCACCAAGAGCTTCCAAATTCCCGAACCGGTGCAGGCGATCGAGATGCGCGCGACGCGCGACGAGAAACGCGTGTTCGTGGCGATGGGCCGCTCCAACCGCGTCGCCGAGATCGACCCGGCGACCGACACGGTCGTGCGCTCCTTCCCGACCGGCGAGCGGACCTGGGGCATCGGCCTGTCGCCCGATGAGACCCGGCTGTACGCGGCGAGTGGGCTCTCGGGCACGCTGACGATCATCGACTTGCGGGCAAACAGGGTGATGAAGACCGTGACTCTCGGCGGAAGGCCGTGGGGCGCGATCGCGGCGCGCAAATGAGGAAGCTCTTCGCGATCGTCGGGGCCGCGATCCTGCTCGGCTCGTGCAACCTCATCCCGCAGCGGACGCTCACCGCCTGCGCCGATCCCAACAACCTGCCCTTCTCCAACAGGGCCGGCCAGGGGTTCGAGAACAAGCTCGCCGAGATGATCGCGTCCGACCTCCACGCCAAGCTCGATTATGTCTGGTGGGCGCAGCGGCGCGGCTATGTCCGAAACACGCTGAACGAGCGCAGATGCGACTTCTGGCCGGGCATCGGAAGCAATGTCGAGATGGTTGCGACGACCCGGCCGTACTACCGCTCGACCTACATGTTCGTCAGCCGCGCGAGCGAGAAACTCGAGGGCCTGACGCTCGACGATCCGCGCCTCAGGAAACTGAAGATCGGCGTCCAAATGGTTGGCAACGACGCGACCAACACGCCGCCGGCGCACGCGCTTGCGAGCCGCGGAATCATCGCCAACGTGCGCGGCTACATGCTCTACGGGGACTATTCGAAGGCGAATCCGCCAGCGGAGATCGTCCGCGCGGTCGAGCGCGGGGACGTCGACGTGGCGCTCGTCTGGGGCCCGCTCGCCGGCTATTTCGCCGCGCGGTCGCCGGTGCCGCTACGCCTCGAGCCCGTGACTCCGTGGATGGCGGACATGCAGTGGCCGATGCAATTCGACATCTCGGTCGGAGTCCAGAACGGCAACGACAAGCTGTTGAAGGAGATCGACCGGATCCTCAACCGGCGCTCGGGCGAGATCCGCAAGCTCCTCGCCGGCTACCACGTGCCGGTCGTCACCGTGCAATAAGGTTCAGGCAGCGCCCCACAGCGCAGCCGGAATGAAGATCATCCCGTCGCGGTAAATCTGCGCGGCGAGAGGATCGTCGGCCAGCCCGAATGGGCCGTCGAGGTCGACGACGTCGCACAGCTGCGCGAGGACGAAGCCCGGCGCCATCGCCAAAGTCGATCCGCCCATGTTGCCGACCATCAGCTGCTTGCCCAGCTCGCGAGCCATGCGCGCCATCTCCAGCGCCTCGGTGAGGCCGCCGCATTTGTCGAGCTTGATATTGACCATGTCGAAATAGCGGGCGCGCTCGCGAAGCTCGTCGAGATCGAGAATGCTCTCGTCGGCGGCGACCGGCACGCCGGGGCGCCACCCGTCGAGCGCCGCTTCCTCCCCGCGCTTCAGCGGTTGTTCGATCAGCGATACCGAAAATTCGCGCACCGCTTCTTCCAGTCTGTCGAGACCGCTGGCGGCAAAGCCCTGATTCGCGTCGACGGCGAGCCATGCGTCGGGCCGGGCCTCGCGCACCACGCGCAGCCGCTCGCGATCCTGGTCGATGTCGCCGTCGAGTTTCAGCTTGATCGCCTTGGCCGACGCGAGACGATCGATCTTTTGCGCAAGGATCGCGGGATCGTCGGCGGGAAGCGTGAAGGTGGTGACGAGCGGCTTCGGCTCGGGGATTCCGGCAAGCTTCCATACCGGTACTTTTGCATCGAGCGACTCGAGCTCCCACAAGGCGGAGTCGAGTGCGTTGCGCGCGCCGCACGGCGGAAGCAGCTCCTGCAACGCATCGCGCGTGAGACCCTCCTCCACCTGCTCGCGGACCTGCTCGACGATGTGGAGCATGTGCTGCTGGTCGTCGCCGAGATAATAAACGCCGGCAGCTTCGCCCCGGCCGATTTGCGCGCCCTCCGCGATCCTGACGACGATCGACGGCATCGCCTCGAACACATAACCCGTGATTCGGAAGGGCTCCGCGAAGCGGATGGCCGCTTTTTCGACGGTCAGCGTGCGCGAGGCGGCGGTCGTTGCCATGCCGATTGCATAGCAATGGAAACAAAGGTTTCAAATATTGAAACGCTAAGCCTTGTGCTCCGAGCCCTGTTCCGAAAGCCTGAGCCTCATGCGCGCCGTGTCGGCCAGCTGCTGAATGCCCTGACCGGCACAGACCGCGAGGACCGTGCAGGGCTCGGCGCTGGTGCGGACGTAACCGTGGGCCATGCCGCTGTCGAAATAGATCGAGTCGCCGGGGCCCAGCGGAAGCGGCGCATAGAGGTCGGAGTGAAGCTCCATCGAGCCGCGCAACACGTAGAGATACTCCTCGCCCCCGTGGCGGACGAGCCCGCCGAGTTCATCGATGCTCCTCGCCTGGACGTCGATGATGATCGGAATCATCATTTTCCCTAGGAGATCCGAAGCCGGGTAATGGTGCACGTGCTTCTCGGACTCGGCGTCGAGCGCCTCACCCGCGCGGGTGATGCTGCGGCGGCCGACGGCGAGCGGCGCGGAGCGTTCCTCGGGGCTGGCGAGGATGTCCTTGAGGTCGACGTTGAGCGCCTGGGCGAGCCGGATAAGCTTGTCGTAGGTGAGGCTCATCTTGCCGTTTTCGAGCTTGGACAGCGTTGAATAGGGAAGACCCGCGCGCGCCGAAAGGTCGCGCAGGCTGAGCCCCTTGGCGACCCGCACGTCGCGAATCGCGCGGCTCGGGGCGGGCACCGACCTTGTGCCGTCGAGCGCCAGGTGGCGGCCGATTTTTCCCTTTGTTTTGTGACTTGTCATCGCTCGGCTAGAAACCAGTTGCCATTCTTGAAACAGAAGGCATGATGCCACCAATCTGGCGGGGAGAGCTAGGGTGAATATCCATCGATCGATTGGACTGTTTCTTGCCGGCTCGAGCGCGATTGCGGCAGCCGGCCCGGCTTTGGCGCAACCAACCAACGCCACGGCTACGAACGCGCAGGCGCAAACCAACCAGGCGCCGGGCGACCAGAACGCGATCATCATCACCGCGGAGAAACGTCCGCAACTGCTGCTCGATGTTCCGCAGTCGGTCACCGCGGTGTCCGGCGGAACGCTCGAGGCGCAGCACGCAAACAGCATCCAGGACTATCTGAAGCTCGTCCCCGGCCTTCAACTGAACCAGAGTACGGAGGGCGAAGGCAGGCTAATCATCCGCGGCGTCAACACCGGCGGAGTCGCTTCGACCGTCAGTGTTTATATGGACGAAACGCCGTTCGGGTCGAGCAGCGGCCTCGTCAACGGCGCTGTCCTAGCGGCCGATTTCGACACCTTCGACCTCAACCGGATCGAGGTGCTGCGCGGCCCCCAAGGCACGCTGTACGGCGCAAGTTCGCTCGGCGGCGTGCTCCGTTTCGTGACCAACTCGCCATCGACTGCGGGCGTCGAAGTGCGCGGAAGAGTTGGGATCGAGGACGTTAGCAACGGCGGGATCGGTCCAAACGCCGATGCGATGATCAACGTCCCGCTAGGGGCCACCGTCGCGTTTCGCGCTTCGGGCAATTACCGCAAGGACCCGGGCTTCATCGACTCGATCGGCATCGATGGATCCGACCGCGCCAAGGACATCAATGGCGACCGCGTGATCGGCGGCCGAGCATCGCTGCTGTTCAAGCCCAGCGATTCCGCGTCGATTCAGCTGACTGCGCTGGCGCAGAACATCAATGCCGACGAACCAAGCCTCATCGAGGCCGATCCCAATACGCTGAGACCGGTGCACGGCCTCGTCGAATCGCAGTTCGTGCCGCAAATCTCCGACCTGCACTATCGCGTGTTCAACGGCACGGGCAACTTCGACCTCGGCTTCGCGAACCTCGTCTCATCGACCAGCTTCAGCAAGCAGGATCAGACGCTGCGGAACGATTTGACCGTCGCGCTCAGCGGCGCGCTCGCGCCGCTGATCGGCCCCAACGAGTTCATCGAGCCGCAGCTGACCAACCTCAACAAATTTACACAGGAATTAAGGCTGTCCGGCCAGACCCGCCTGGCCGACTGGCTCATCGGCGGCTTCTACACGCACGAAAACGGACTGATCCAGCAGGATCTCGTCGCCCTGCAGCCCGGTACGCTGACACCTCTCACCCTGCCGGCATTCCTCGGCTCGACATTGGGCCACCTCGAGCTCCACTCGAAATACAAGGAGCTCGCGGGCTTCGCCAACGCGACGATCCATTTCACCGATCAGTTCGACCTGCAGTTCGGCGGCCGCTACAGCCATAACAGCCAGTCGGCGACCCAGTCGTCCTTGGGCGCCCTCGTCGGTCCGCCGACGACCTTCAGCAACAATTCGTCCGAGAACGTCTTCACTTATTCGGTGGCGCCGAAGTTCAAGATCAATCCGAACACCACCTTGTACGCGCGCGTGGCGAAAGGCTTCCGCCCCGGCGGTCCGAACGCGATCCCGCCGACCGCGCCGGCGGCCGTGCCGCGCACGTTCCACTCGGATTCGGTCACGAGCTGGGAAGCGGGCATCAAAGCCCAGACTGCCGATCACCTTTTCAGCATCGATGCGGATGCGTTCCACATCACCTGGAAAGACATCCAGCTGTTCGACGTGGTGGTCGTGATCGACCCCGTCACCGGACGGCCCATTGCCTTCGGTGTCAACATCAACGGTTCCGGCGCGAAGAGCGACGGCGCCGAATTCACGGCCACCGCCCGGCCGCTTCCGGGTCTCGATCTTTCGCTGAATGGTGCCTACACGAATGCGCGCCTCACCGCCGACACGCCGGCAGTCGTCGGTGGCTTCAAGGGCGACCAATTGCCCTTCAACCCCAAGCTCAGCGTTGCCGCGATCGCCGATTATCACTGGCAGATAAGCCCCGGCGTGCGGACGCACGTCGGCGCCTCGATACGGCGTTTGTCCGGGCAGACAGGCGACTTCGATGCGCTCTTTGTCTCGCTCCACGGGCATCAGCGGCACATCCCCGCGTACAGCGTCATCGACCTGTACGCCGGCGCGGACTTTGGCCGATTCAATCTTGACGTCTATGTGAAGAATGTCGGCAATAGCCACGGCATCACATCGATCGCCGGAGCGCCCGGCGGGACGCCGATCTTCCCCGACGGGACGCTGGGGACTGGAATCATCCGGCCGAGAACCTTCGGTCTGTCGCTTGGGTTCAAATATTAAAGGGAGCTGCACGATGCGGTTATTCGGTTGGCTCGTCGCGATCGCAGCCGCGGCCGCACTGCCCGCGAGCGCACAGTCGCCGACGCAGCTCAAGCCGGTGAAGTCGACCGCGGCGGTGCTTCCGGCGCCCGCGGTTCCGACCACCTCCGCCACGGCCGCGACCCCGCATGACCTCACCAAGCAGGACGTCGATGCGTGGCTCGACGGCTACATGCCCTACGCGCTTAAGACCGGCGGCATCCCCGGCGCGGTGATCGTCGTGGTCAAGGACGGCCAGCCGCTCACCGAGCGCGGCTTCGGCTATTCGGACGTCGCGGCGAAAAAGCCGGTCGATCCCGAGAACACCCTGTTTCGGCCGGGGTCGGTATCCAAGCTGTTCACCTGGACCGCGGTCATGCAGCAGGTCCAGGCGGGCAAGCTCAACCTCGATACCGACATCAACAATTATCTCGACTTCAAGATTCCCCCGCGCAACGGCAAGCCGATCACGCTGCGTAACCTGATGACCCACACGCCGGGCTTTGCGGAGACGGTCAAATATCTGATCGTGTTCGGCAAGGACAAGCCGGCGACCCTTCGTGCGGCGCTCGTCCGCTCCGTTCCGGACCGCATCTACGATCCCGGCACGATGCCCGCTTACTCCAACTACGGCGCCAGCGTCGCGGGCTACATCGTCCAGCGAGTCTCGGGCGAGCCGTTCGAGGAATATGTCCAGCGGCACATCTTCGCGCCGCTCGGGATGACCCATTCGTCGTTCCAGCAACCGCTGCCCCCGAATCTCGATCCGCTGCTCAGCAAGGGATACCGCTACGGCTCTGACAAGCCGGAGCCCTACGAGGAAATTGCTCTTTCTCCCGCTGGCGCGCTGTCCGCATCGGGCGACGACATGGCGAAGTTCATGATCGCCCAGCTCAACAATGGCGGGCCCGTGCTCAACCCGGCGACCGCGCAGCTGATGCACGCGCCGGCGAACAAGCCGTTCTCGACGCTGCCGGCGATGGCGCTCGGCTTCTATCATGAAGACCGCAACGGGCTGAACATCATCGGCCACGGCGGCGACACGGTCTTCTTCCACTCCGACCTTCACCTGTTCCTCGACAAGAACGTCGGCTTCTTCATCTCGATGAACAGCCTCGGGAAAGCCGGCGCGGCGCAGACGCTGCGCGAGGAATTGCTGCAGCAGTTCACCGACCGCTACTTCCCCGCGCCCGAGCAGAACCAGCCGACGCTGGCCAGCGCCAAGGCCGACGGCCAGGCGATCTCCGGCCATTATGTCAGCAGCCGTGCCGGGGCGTTCAGCTTCCTCCGAATGGTCGCGCTGCTCGGCGAAACCAAGGTCGGCGTGGACAAGGACGGCTACCTCGTCGCCTCGTCGATCACCGACCCGTCGGGAAGCCCACGCAAGTGGCGCGAGGTTGGCCACTGGATCTGGCAGGATACCGCGGGCAAGGACCTGCTGCAGGCGATCCCCAATCCGGACGGAAGCGTGAAGATGTTCTCGATCACGCCGTTCGCGCCGATCATCGAGTTCCTGCCCGCGCCGGCGTCGCTCAACGCCGGCTGGATCCTGCCGCTCGCGACCATCGCCATCATCATCCTCATCATCGCCGCGCTCGGCTGGCCGACGGCGGCGCTGGTGCGGCGGCGGTACAAGGCCGAGGGTCCGTACAGCGGACGGCCGCTCCAGCTGTACCGGGCGACCCGCATCACCGCCTGGCTGTTCATCGCGCTCGGCATCGGCTGGTTCACCATCATCTCACTCCTCAGCAGCGACCTCGCCAAGCTCGACAACGGCCTCGACATCTGGATGCGGCTGCTCCAGCTGCTGCTGATCGTGGCCATCGTCGGGACCATCGCCGCCATCTGGAACGCCTACACGGTCGCGACGGCGACGGGGGGCCGCTGGTACCGGACGGTGTGGGCGATCCTGGTCGCGCTGTCCGCTGCGTTCCTCGTGTGGCTGTGCCTCGACCTGGGCCTTTTGACCGCCTCGCTGAACTATTGAGGCCGTGGCGAGTGCGAGCGCCAGCGGAGAAGGGATAAGGCGCGGGCCCACCCTGTTCGGGCACCCGGCGGGGCTGACGGTCCTGTTCACCACCCAGATGTGGGCCGAATTCTCCTTCTTCGGCCTGCAGGCGATGCTGGTCTATTACATGACCAAGCAGCTCGGCTTCCCGCAGGCGAAGTCCTCGCTGATCTACGGAGCCTACGGCGCCGCGGCATTCTTCAGCCCCTTCTTCGGCGGGCTGATCGCCGACCGCTGGCTCGGGCGGACGAAGAGCGTGATCATCGGCGCGGCGATGATGATGGCGGGCCATTTCTCCATGGCCTTCGAAGCGCTTCTGTTCCCGGCGCTGGCCCTGGTGGCGCTCGGCAACGGCCTGTTCATCCCGCCGCTCGCGATCCAGGTCGGAAGCCTCTACGCCGACGACGATCCGAGGAAGGCCTATGCCTACAGCGCCTATTACATGGGCATCAACCTCGGCGGCTTCCTCGCGCCGCTCGTGTGCGGGACGCTGGGCGAGCTCTACGGCTGGCACTGGGGCTTCGCCGCCGCGGGCGTCGGAATGGCGATCGGCCTCACCATCTACTGCAGCTTCCTAAAGCTCCTCCCGCCCGAGCCGAACCGCACCCTCCTAGCCGCCGAAGGCCAGCCCGACGCCGCGCCCGTCATCCGCAAGCATGTCGCCATCCTGCTCTTGATGATCGCGATGATCGTCCTGTTCCGCATCGGCTATGAGCAGAGCGGGAACGTCATCGCCTTGTGGGTCCGCGATTTCACCGACCGATCGGTCCCGCTGCTCGGAAGCGGCGTCGAGATCCCCGCCACCTGGTTCCAGTCGATCAACCCGCTGCTGATCATCGTCGGAACCCCGCTCGTCATCCGCTTCTGGAAGGCGACCGGCGCGAAGGAGACCACGCCCGACCTCCTAAAGCGGATGGCGATCGGCTGCATCATCGCCGCCGCCGCCATGCTGACGATGGTCTTTGCCGCGCTTGCGAGCGGACCCGGCGGCGCGCGCGTCGGCTCCGCCTGGGTGTTCGCTTACTTCTTCCTGCTGACGCTTGGCGAGCTGTTCGTGATCCCCGTCGGCCTGACCCTCGTCGAATCGCTGTCGCCGGTCCGATTCGCCTCGATGGCGATGGGCGGCTGGTACATCGCCAAGTTCCTCGGAAGCCTGCTCGCCGGCGTGATGGGGGCCTATTGGCTGGTGATACCGGCCTGGGCCTTCTTCAGCCTCGGCATGACCTCGACCCTGCTCGCCGCGCTGTGCCTCGCCACCATGGCCCGGGTTCTGCGCTGAGGCCAGCTCGCTCCTGAGCTTCGCGAAATAGGCATCGCGCTGGGCTTCGGCGAAGGCGGTGGATTTGGCGCGCTCCTCGGCTTCGGCAGCGATCCGGTGGGCCTCGATCAGCTCGATCTCCGCCGCCGTGCAGGTGCGTTCGTACCAATGGTCGTCATCCCAGGGCACGTTCTGATAGCCGTCGAAGCCCGGCGGCGGCGGGAACGTGGTCATCCAGGTGCCGTCTGGAAGCCCATGCTCGCGATCCGGCCGGAGGTCGGCGTCGGCTCCCACCTGCCAGATATTGTCGGCCGGGTCGCAGCCGGGCGGATCTCCTATCGGAATAGGATTCGCCCTCTCGGGAAGTGCACAAGCTGGACGGTTTTGCGCCTTTTCGAGGCGGCTCAGGATGGGCCTGTCGAGCAGGGCCTCGGCGCCCGCGTCGTCGCCCTTGCCGATCAGCCTTAGATATTCGTCCCAGTTGCGCATCGCCGCGAGGTGGACCGAGCCGCGCTCCTCGGCGCGGTCGCAGCGCTTGTCGAGGCGGTTCAAGACGGCGATGGTGAGGCGCGTGTCGTAGCGGTGGCGCGTGATGGTGGTCCCGTCGGGGCGGGTGACGGTCTCGGTGATCCCCTCGAGCATCTGCTCCTTCGCGTGGTCGGCGAGCGCCCTGCGCGCGAATTGATCGGCCGCATCCCAGGCGGCGGCGAAGACGCGGTCGCGCTGCGCGAGCGCGTAGGCCGCCGAGCGGCTCATATGGGTGTAGGCGCAGGCGAGGGTGATCCGGCCGGTATCGGCGATGGTCTGGAGGAAGAGCTTGCGCAGGAAAGGCGTCCAGCCGTCGCGCCGCACGCCCTCGGGCGCGCTGCGCTCATAGGCGTCGAGGAAGTCGGCGATCTGCCGGCGGCGCTGCTCTTCGGGGGTGAGCCCTTCGTCTTCGCTCAGGACAGGCCCTTCGTCTTCGCTCAGGACAGGATCTTCGGCTGCGCTGAGGACATGCGGCTCTTGTGCCGGGCCTGCGGCCAGCCAGCGGCTCGGGGCGGAGTGCGGGGTTGAGCAGGGCTTGGGGGTGGGTGTGGGTGTGGGTGTGAATGGTTCTTTCATATGGTTCTCCTTGAACCATATTGGAACATAGAAGAGGCGCTGTAGGAAAGTGCTTTTTGGCGCGGAGGCGCGGTGGCCTAATTAGCGCACCCTTCGTAATCCGTAGCTCGCCCTGCGCCAGTCGGTGCCGGGCGTCGCTTGCGCGTCGCCAGATTTCCCCACGAATGGCTTGTT
>DATNFJ010000082.1:0-44509 GCA_035606455.1 Sphingomicrobium sp. | reverse complement strand
AGGCACTGTTCGAATCGATCGAGCTCGACCAGATCCGCCGCGGAGTTCTCGAGTCCGAATGACCGAAGCTTTTATTTGCGATTATGTCCGGACCCCCATCGGCCGCTACGGCGGCGCGCTGGCGCATGTCCGCGCCGACGACCTCGCGGCCATCCCGATCAAGGCGCTGATCGAGCGCAATCCCGGCGTCGACTGGTCCGAGCTCGACGACATCATTCTCGGCTGCGCCAACCAGGCGGGCGAGGACAATCGCAACCTCGCGCGCATGGCAGGGCTACTGGCGGGCCTGCCCGACAGCTCGGGCGGGGTCACTCTCAACCGTTTGTGCGGCTCGGGTCTCGACGCGGTTGCGATGGCGGCGCGAACGATCCGCGGAAGCGAGGCGGACCTGATTGTCGCCGGCGGCTCGGAAAGCATGAGCCGCGCGCCGTTCGTGGTCGCCAAGTCGACAAGCGCGTTCGACCGCAACGCGGAGATGTACGACACGACCATCGGCTGGCGCTTCGTCAACCCGAAGCTCAAGGCCGCCTACGGCGACGACACGATGCCGAGCACCGGCGAGAATGTCGCGCAGGAGTTCCAGGTCAGCCGCGAGGACCAGGACGCCTTCGCGCTCCGCAGCCAGGAACGCGCCGCGGCGGCCCAGGCGAACGGTCGTCTCGCCGCCGAGATCGTCCCCGTGGAAATTCCGCAGCGGAAGGGCGATCCGCTGGTCGTCGACAAGGACGAGCATCCGCGCTCGACCAGCATGGAAGCGCTGGCGAAGCTCAGGCCGATCGTTCGGCCCGACGGGACCGTCACGGCGGGGAACGCATCGGGAATCAACGACGGCGCGGCCGCGCTGATCATTGCCTCTGAGGACGCGGCGAAGCGCAACGGGCTGACCCCGCGGGCGCGCATTCTCGGCGCAGCGGTCTCCGGAGTGCCGCCGCGGATCATGGGCATCGGCCCCGCGCCGGCCAGCGAGAAGCTGATGAAGCGGCTCGGTTCGAAAATCGGCGACTTCGACGTGATCGAACTAAACGAGGCGTTCGCCGCCCAGGCGCTCGCCGTGCTTCGTCAGCTCGGCCTCCCCGACGACGCGCCGCAGGTGAACCCCAACGGCGGTGCGATCGCGCTCGGCCATCCGCTCGGCATGTCGGGCGCGCGGCTCGCGCTCACGGCCGCCGAGCAGCTTCGGCAGAGCGGCGGCAAGCGCGCGCTCGCCACGATGTGCATCGGCGTCGGCCAGGGAATCGCGCTCGCCCTCGAACGGGTGTAAACTGCCGCCATGGCGACGGTCGTCAAATCTCTCGACAAGGCGGCGATCATGGCCGTGCTCGAGAAGGTGCCCGACCCCGAGATCCCGGTCCTGTCGATAACCGATCTCGGGATTGTCCGAAGCATCGAGGAAGACCCGCCGCGAGTCAGGATCAGTCCGACCTATACCGGCTGCCCGGCGACGGTCGCGATCGAGATGCTGATCCGCGAGGCGCTCGACGACGCCGGCTTCGGCCATGTGCACATTGAGCGGGTGCTGTTCCCGCCCTGGACCACCGACTGGATCAGCGAACGCGGCCGCGAGCGGCTGAAGGCCTACGGGATAGCGCCGCCCGATCCTTCAGCCACGGCGGAATGCCCGCAGTGCGGCTCGACGGACACGGAGGAGGTCAGCCGCTTCGGCTCGACCCCCTGCAAAGCGCAGTGGCGCTGCAAGTCCTGCCTGGAACCGTTCGAACGCTTCAAATGCCATTGAGCGCCTAGGAGCTCCTCACCACTCCGCGAAGCTGCCGTCGCTGGTCCGCCACACCGGGTTGCGCCAGCGGTGCCGGTCCTTGTCCGCCTCGCGCACCGCGGCCTCGTCGATGTCGACTCCGAGCCCCGGTCCCTCCGGCACCGGCAGACAGCCGTCGATCGGAGTCAGCGCCTCCTTGTTGGTGCAGAAGTTCAACAGGTCGTGGCCGCCCGTATTATAGTGGATGCCGAGGCTGATCTCCTGGATCGCGTGGTTCGGCGTGCAGGCGGCGATCTGGAGGCAGGCGCCCAGCGCCAGCGGTCCCAGCGGGCAGTGCGGCGCGACCGCGACATCGTATGTTTCGGCCATCGCCGCGATCTTGCGCACCTCCAGGATCCCACCGGCGTGGCTGAGGTCGGGCTGAATGATGTCGACGGCGCCGCCCTCGAACACCGGCTTGAACTCCCACCGCGTGTAGAGCCGCTCACCAAGCGCGATCGGCGTGGAAACGAGCCCGGCGATCTCGCGCAGTCCTTCGAGGTTCTCGGACAGAAGCGGCTCCTCGATGAACAGCAGCCCCAGCGGCTCGAGCGCCTTGGCGAGCTGCTTCGCCATCGGCCGGTGCACCCGTCCGTGGAAATCGAGCCCGACGTCCACCCCTTGCGCTTTGGCCGCTTCGACCCGGCTGATCACTTCGTCGAACGCCTTGGGCGTGCCCATCCAGTCGAGCTCGGCGGTCGCATTCATCTTGACCGCGGTGAAGCCCTGGTTCTTGCGCACCTCGGCGGCCGCGGCGATCTCGTTTGGCCGGTCGCCGCCGATCCAGGCATAGGAGCGCACCTTCTCGCGCACCTTGCCGCCGATCATCTGCCAAACCGGAAGCCCGAGGGCGCGTCCCTTCAGGTCCCACAGCGCCTGCTCCAGCCCCGACAGCGCCGACATGATCACCGCGCCGCCGCGGTAGAAGCCGCCGCGAAAGCCGACCTGCCAGATATCCTCGATGTTGAACGGGTCCGCGCCGATGAACCGGTCGCGATAGGCTTCGAACACACCCTCGACCGCCTCGGCCCAGCCCTCGAGACTGGCTTCGCCCCAGCCGAACGCGCCGTCTTCGCTCTCGACGCGGACGAACAGCCAGCGGGGCGGCACCAGGAAGGTTTCGATGCGGGCGATCCTGCGCTCGCTCATGCTTCCGCCTCACCCGCCTGCGTCCCGCTGCCGCTCATCTCGCGCCCCGCCGCGTCGTCCTCCTCGCCCGGCTTGTCGGTGACCTTCTTGATCGGCACGACCAGGCACACGCTCGACGCCGGAAGCACGTTGCGCCAGTCGGCGATCAGCTGCTTGTAGGCCCGCCCGACGTTGCGGATCTTCCGGTCGAGGTCGAACAGGCCGAGCGGGTTCACATTGCCGTTCTGCTCGCGAAGCGCGGTGTCCCAGTCGACCTGGTCGGTGAGGCTGTACCAGGTGAAACCGACGGTCGGGATCCCGACGTTCCTCAGCCGCAGCACGTTGGCCCATTCCTTCCACAGCCACTTCACCGCCTCGTCGCCGTGCGGTCCCTCCCAGAGGTTCGTCTCGGTGTGCATCACCGGCACCCGGTAGCGGTTGTAATATTGGCGCGTGATCTCGCAGTAGCCGAAGGTCTCGCCCGCGGCGACGGTGTGGCCGTCGGCGAACACCCGGTGCTCGTTGAGCTGGTAATAATCATTGCCCAGGATGCAGTGCTGCTTGAGCCGGTGCTCGAGGAACCAGTTATATTCCTCGCGGGTCATGCCGTTATCCAGCAGGAACTGGTACATGCCGCTGTCGACGCGCCGGCCGTAATTAAGGTCGAGCGACAGGAAGCGCATCTGGTTGAGCACTTCGGCACGGCCGATCGCGGCCGGCGAATCGGCATGATAATATTCCGACGATTCCGACTGGATGAAGATCGCGTCGTGGCGGCGCTTCAGGATCTCGATCATCGCCATCACATTGGCTTTGACGATGTGCTTGAGCGCCGTGATGAACGAGCGGTCGTCCTTTTTCTGCTCGTTCCACCAGCCGTATTTCGCCGAGAAGATCGAACAGATCAGCATCTCGTTGATCGGCGTATACAGCTGAACCCACGGGAAGCGCTCCGCGAACTCGCCGCAATAATCGGCGAACAGCCGCGGGAAATCCGGGTTCTGGAAGTTCTCGATCCAGTCGGGGACGCCGAAATGACAGAGGTCGACGATTGGCGTGATCTCCCGCCGCTTCAAGTCGGCGAAGGTGAGGTCGGCGAATTCCCAGTCGAATTTGTTGGGGCCGAGATAGGTCTTGTACAGCGGCGGGCCGTAACGGAGATAGTTGATCCCGATCTCCTGGACGCAGTCGAAATCCTCCCGCCACCGCTCGTAGTGACCGCACACGGCCATCTCGTCGATCCGAGTCTTGCCGTGGTTGATCGTCGGGATGCTGTTCTCGATCCCGGTCGCGAACATGAAGTTGGCGATGGGTCAGTCTCCTTGGGTGTTGCTGCTCTTCATCGGCCGACGGACCGGTCGCGCCGCGCACCGATAGCGGCACGGGACGCAAACGAAAACCTTCCCGACCGATGTCGCGCGCACGGGAATTTCGGCTAAGGCGAATAAAGCATGCGCTGGCGGAACGGTTTCATCGCGGTGGATTGGGGCACGACCAACCGTCGCGCCTATCGCCTCGATACCGCGGGCGGCTGTGAGAGCGAATTTGAGGACGATCAAGGCATCCTCTCGATCGCCCCGGGCGGTTTTCCGGATGCGATTGCGGAAATCCGGCGCTGCCTCGGCGACCTTCCTTTGCTCCTTGCCGGAATGGTCGGATCGAACCGCGGCTGGGTGGAAGCGCCTTATGTGGCGTGCCCCGCCGGCCTGGACGATCTCGCCCAAAACCTCGCCTGGCCGGGCGAGCGCGAGGCGATCGTCCCTGGCGTATGCTTTGTCGGCGACGGCCGCGCGGACGTCATGCGCGGCGAGGAGGTGCAGCTGCTCGGCGCCGTCGCCACTGGCCAGGTGCCCGCCGATGCGCTCGTCTGCCACCCGGGCACGCACAACAAGTGGGTCGTCGTGCAACGGGGCCGTATTGAATCGTTCCGAACGGTTATGACCGGCGAGCTGTTCAGTCTGCTGAGGAAGCACAGCATCCTTGCCGACCTGCTCAACGCCGACGCCGAGCCGGACGATTCATTCCGCCGCGGCGTGCGCCACGGCCTCGACGAGGACGATCTGACGTCGGAGCTTTTCGCCGTTCGCGCGCGCGTTCTGCTCGGCGAGGCGCGGCGCGAGGATGCGGCCTCCTACACCAGCGGCCTTTTGATCGGTTCAGACGTTCGCATCGGCCTTTCCGATGGTGGCGCAACCGTCTGCGTCATGGGCCGGCCCGAGCTGACACGGCTCTACGCTGAAGCAATCCGCGAGGCGGGCGCCACGCCAAATGAACTCGACGGCGAGCAAAGCTTTCTGTCGGGCATCGGGGCGATTGCGACGAGGATATGAGGTGAGCACCAAGGACATTCTGCAGCATTACCTGGATGAGTGCCCGCTCGTCGCGATCCTGCGCGGTGTGACGGCCGACGAAGCCGAAGCGATCGGAGAGGCCGCTTACGAGGGCGGCATCCGGATGCTCGAGGTGCCGCTCAACTCGCCGGACCCGCTGCACAGCATCGAGCTTCTCGCCAAGCGCTTCGGCGAGCGGGCGCTGGTCGGCGCAGGGACCGTAATAGATGCGGCGGATGTCGCGCGCATTCGCGATGCCGGGGGGCGGCTGATCGTCTCGCCCGATACGAATGCGCAGGTGATTGCCGCCACCGCCGCGGCCGGGATGGTCTCCTGCCCGGCGTTCTTCACGCCATCGGAAGCATTCACGGCGCTCCGGTCCGGAGCGACGGCGCTGAAGCTCTTTCCGGCGGAGGGGGCGGCGCCCGCCGTGCTCAAGGCCCAACTGGCGATCCTTCCCAAAGGCGTCACGGTGCTGATCGTCGGCGGGATCAAGCCCGACAATATGCGGCCCTGGATCGACGCCGGCGCGAGCGGCTTCGGCCTCGGCTCCGGGCTCTACAAGCCCGGGCAATCCCCGTCCGAGACGCTCGACAAGGCGCGCGCCTATGTCGCCGGACTGGGACGGTGAAGCCGATCCGGATTGCGGTCATCGGATACGGCAAGATCGCCGAGGACCAGCATGTGCCCTCAATCGAGGCGAATCCCCGCTTCGAGCTGGTCGCGACGTCGAGCCGATCGGGTCAGGGTGTCGCGCAGAAATTCGCCGACTGGCGCGAGCTGATCCGGAGCGTCGAGGGGCTGGAAGCGGTTGCGATCACGACTCCGCCGGGCCCGCGCTACACCATCGCTCGCGAATGCATCCAGGCGGGCCTCCACTGCCTGCTCGAGAAGCCGCCGACGGTAGGCCTCGCTGAGATTGCCGACCTCGATTGCCTGGCCGAGGCCAAAGGGGTGACGCTCTTCACGACGTGGCACGCGCAGCACCATTCGACAGTGAAGCAGGCTGCGGCCGCGCTCGCCGGAAAGCGTATCCGGTCGATGGACATCCACTGGCACGAGGACGTCCGCAAATGGCACCCGGGCCAGCGATGGATCTGGCAGCCGGGGGGCTTCGGCGTGTTCGACCCGGGAATCAACGCCTTCTCGATCGCGACGATGATCTTTCCCGGCGGCCTCTTCGTCCAGTCGGCCGAGCTCGCCATTCCGCAGAATGCGCAGACTCCGATCGCCGCGGACGTGACCTTCTACAGCCCGCAAGCGGACGGCCCGCTGAGCGCCAGCCTCGATTGGCGACGGACCGAGGGGGAGGAGTGGACGGTCACCGTCGAAGCTGCCGACGGCACGAGCGTTCGGCTCGAGGACGGCGGCGCCCGGCTGATCCTGGGTGGCGAGCCGACTGCGGATACCGGCGTCGGCGAATATCCCGACATCTACCGCACCTTCGTCGACCTTATCGACGAGCGCCGGAGCCTGGTCGACGTTGCCCCTCTGCGCCTGGTCGCCGACTGCCTGCTCGTCGGCGGCCACTCGATCGTCGAGGCGGTGCAGGATTAATGGAGCAAGTTGCGCAGACGGGCATTATCCCTGTCGGCCCGCTATCGTAACGAGAAGGTGCGCGGCCGCGGGAATCAGGCATGGCGCAGGTGACGACGGACGAGCTCATCCAGGCTGACGAGGCTTTTGCGGGCAATCGCCTGCTTTCGACCTTTTCGCGCGAGGCCAGGGCGCTGATCGAGCCGTTCGGAACGATCGTCGAGTTCGACGCCGGCGACATGGCCCTGGAGCGCGGCGCGCAAGTTGAATCTAGCGTCTTTCCGGTCGGACCGACGATGATCTCGCTGGTCGTCGATCTCAGCGGGAACCGGTCGGTCGAGGTCACGTCCATCGGCAGGGAAGGAGCGGTCGGCGGAATCGTCAGCTGCGGCCATGCGCCGGCCTTCTCGCACGCCAAAGTGCTCGTCGCCGGGCCGGCATTGCGGGTGCCGATGCAGGCCCTCGAAGACGCGAAGAGCCGGTCGCACTTCATCGGCAACCTTTTCTGCCGCTACTCGGACTATCTGCTGTCATCCGTAATGCAGTCGGTCGCGTGCAATGCGTTCCATTCGATTCCCGAACGTGCGGCGCGTTGGTTGCTCCACGCGCAGGATCGCGCCGGCAACCGCATCGAGCTAACGCAGGAAGCGCTCGCCGGCCTGCTCGGAGTGCAGCGCACGACTGTCAACGCGGTGATCAAGGAGCTGTCGTCCAAAGCGCTCATCACCGCCAGTCGCGGAACGCTGCGCGTCATTGACCGCGCGGGCCTCAAGCGCCGTTCGTGCGAATGCTATCAGCGGCTCCAGGATCATTACGCCGCGGTGATCGGAACCACCGGCCACGGCGGCTGATCAGTTGCGAAGCTTCCAGCCGAGCGTCTCGCCGGCGTGGAAGGGCACCAGCTCGATTCCATCCGACTCGATGCGCGCCGGCACCCGCACTTCGGCACGTTCCAGGGTGACGGCGCCCTCGTTGAGCGGCAGGCCGTAGAAGCGCGGCCCGCTCACCGATGCGAATATCTCGAGATTGTCGATCTTGCCGTCCGCATCGAACACGGCGGCATAGCTCTCGAGCGCGAACGGCGCGTTGAAAATCCCGGCGCAGCCGCAGCCGGATTCCTTGGCCGAGCGCGCATGCGGCGCGCTGTCGGTGCCGAGGAAGAATTTGGCAGACCCGGAGGTCGCCGCTTGGCGGACCGCGAGCCGGTGCTTCTCGCGCTTGGCGACCGGCAGGCAATAAGCGTGTGGCCTCAGCCCACCGGCGAAGATCGCGTTGCGGTTGATGGTCAGGTGCTGTGGAGTCACGGTCGCGGCGATCGTCTGACCGGCACTCTCCACGAACTGCACGGCTTCCGCAGTCGTGATGTGCTCGAGCACGATCTTCAGCTCGGGAAACTCGTGCGCCGCGGGCTCGAGCACGCGTTCGATGAACACCGCCTCGCGGTCGAACACGTCGACCTCGGGATCCGTAACCTCGCCGTGGACGCACAGCACCATGCCGATGTCCTGCATCCGCTCCAGCGCCGGGTAGATATTGCGGATGTCCGTCACGCCCGATGCGCTGTTGGTGGTTGCTCCCGCGGGATAGAGCTTTGCCGCAACCCACACCCCGTCCCGAAACCCGCGCGCGAGCTCGTCCGCGCTCGTTTCATCGGTCAGATAGCAGGTCATCAGTGGCGTGAAGCCCGAACCGGCGGCTTCGACGATACGATCGCGGTACTCAACCGCAGCTTCCACGGTCGTTATTGGCGCCACCAAATTCGGCATCACGATCGCCCGCGCGAACTGGCGCGCGGTGTAGGGCGCCACCGCCCGAAGCATGTCGCCGTCGCGCAAATGCACGTGCCAGTCGTCGGGCCGGCGGATGGTCAGCGTTTGCGAAGCCACGGTCCGCTCCCTAACTGAGAGCCATGTCCGCGACCACCCTCACCGACCGAGCGCTGGTCCGCATCTCAGGCGACGACGCGCGGGTCTTCATGCAAGGTCTCGTCACCAGCGACGTCACGGGGCCTTTGCCGGTGTGGGCGGGACTGCTCACGCCCCAGGGCAAATACCTGTTCGATTTCATCGTCTGGGACGACGGTGAGGACCTGCTTCTCGATTGCGAAGAGGAAGCCGCGGACGATCTCATCAAGCGCCTGTCGATCTATCGGCTCCGGCGCCAGCTCATGATCGAACGGGGAGGCCCGCTCGCGGTGCACTGGTCGAAGAACGGCGACGAGGGCGTTCCCGACCCGCGGCTCTCCGCGCTCGGAAAGCGCTGGCTCGCGCCGGCGGACGAGCCCGCGGTCGGCTGGCTCCAGCATCGCTTGAACCTTGGCGTTTGCGAGGGACGGCGGGAACTCGCCGATCTCCTTTGGCTCGAATGCAACGCTGCGGAGCTGAACGGCGTCAGCTTCGCCAAGGGCTGCTTCGTGGGGCAGGAAAATACCGCGCGGATGAACTGGCGGCAGAAGATCAATCGCCGCCTGTTCGTGACCGTCGGCAGCGGCGCGCGCGCGCGCGTCGAATATCCCGAGATCGACCGTTCGGTCGTTCATGCGCGGGTCGACGCGATCCCCGACAACGCCATCATCCCCGACTGGCTCGCGTCCGTTCTTACTCAGTCGAGCACCGCGTAAGCGCGGACCGGGAAGGTTCCCATGCCGCGCGCCTTGGGTGGCACCGCGGAGAAGCGGAAGCCCTGGTCGGGCAGCTGGCCGAGGCCCGTCATATGTTCGCAGATCGGGATGTCGGCACCGAGCAGCTTCGTATGCACCGGCCGTGCCCGCTGCCGCGTGTCGTCGATATTGTTGCTGTCGATGCCGACCAGCGCGGCGCCGTGCGCGATCAGCCAGTCGGCCGCCGCTGCGGTAAGGAAGGAATGGGCCTCGCCGTAGCGGTCGGTGCGCCAGTGCCGGTCCCAGCCCGTGTGCACCAGCACGGCTTTCCCGCGCGCGTCCAAGCCCTCGAATGCGCCAACGTCGACAGCGAGGTCATTCTCCCACGGTTGGCGAACGACGATTCCCGGGAGGTCGGCGAGCGACTGGAGCGGAAGGTCGGCGAGGTCCCTGCCCTCGGAATAGCGATGGAACGGAGCATCGACATAAGTGCCGGTGTTCGCGACCATGTCGATCCTGCCGATCTGGAAGCTCGACCCGTCGTCGTAATTCGCCGCCGATCCTTCGCGCGTCCAGAAGTCGCAGATGTGCGGCCCCGGAAGCCCCGGATAGGTCGTCATTCCATGTTCGATCACATGGCTGAGGTCGACGATCCTCTTTTCCTGATGATCCGCCATGAAGCGATCGCTCCGATGAGTAGCCACAGCACGTTGAGCGCGGCCGAGGGAATCGCGCCGTGCCACCAACCGTTGATCACGAACCCCGCCGCGCCGACCACGTTCATGCTCTGATATGTCAGCGACTGGCCGGTCGTCCTCCCGGCGGAAAGCAGCAGGTACGCGAGGAGGATCAAAACCGCTCCGCCCCAGCCTGCAATCTCGACCAGCCAGCGGGTAAGGTCCCAGGCCGGCAACGCAATCACGCGGCGGCAAGCCTGCGAAGCACGTAATGGAGGATGCCGCCCGATTTGAAATATTCGAGCTCGTTGAACGTATCGATCCGGCAGCGGGCGTTAAACGAGAATTCCTCGCCGCTGTCGCGAACGACCTGCACCTCGACATCCTGCCGCGGCTGGATGCCGGCCACGCCGGTGATCGTGTATTTCTCTTCGCCGGTGAGGCCGAAAGTCGCGGCAGTCTCGCCCTCGCGGAACTGCAGCGGCAGCACGCCCATGCCGACCAGGTTGGAGCGGTGGATCCGCTCGAAGCTCTCGGCGATCACCGCGCGCACGCCAAGCAGGACCGTGCCCTTCGCCGCCCAGTCGCGTGAGCTTCCGGTGCCATATTCCTTTCCCGCGATGACCACGAGCGGGCGGTCGTCATGCTTGTAGAGCATCGCGGCGTCGTAGATCGGCATGACTTCGCCGGTCGGCGCGTAGCGCGTGAACCCGCCCTCGACATTATCGAGCATCCGGTTGCGGATGCGGATGTTGGCGAAGGTGCCGCGCATCATCACTTCGTGATTGCCCCGGCGCGATCCGTAACTGTTGAATTGCCCGCGCGAGACATCGCGGTTGAGCAGGTAGTGGCCGGCCGGGCTGTCCGGCTTGATCGCGCCGGCCGGCGAGATGTGATCGGTGGTTATTGAATCGCCGAAGATCGCGAGCGGCCGGGCGCGCAAGATGTCCGCCGGCGGCACCGCCTGCATCGTCATTCCGGTGAAATAGGGCGGGTTCTGGATGTAGGTGGACTCGGGCGGCCAGATGTAGGTGTCGCCGCCGGTCACCTCGATCGCGCGCCAGCGGTCGTCGCCGCGGTAGACGTCGGCATAGCGCCGCCGGAACATCTCCGAATGGACGTGCGCGTCAACCAGTGAACGGACCTCCTCGTTCGACGGCCAGATGTCCTTGAGGAAGACCGGCTCGCCGTTTGAGGCGGTGCCGATCGGCTCCTCGATCATGTCGGAGCGGACGGTGCCCTTGAGCGCATAGGCCACCACCAGCGGCGGCGAAGCGAGATAGTTCGCTCGACAGTCGGGCGACACGCGTCCCTCGAAATTGCGATTGCCGGAAAGCACGCTGACGGCGACGAGGTCGTTGTCGTTGATCGCCTTGCTGATCGGCTCCGCCAGCGGGCCCGAGTTGCCGATGCAGGTCGTGCAACCATAACCGACGAGGTCGAAGCCGAGCGCGTCCAGGTCTTCGCTCAATCCGCTCTCGTTGAGGTAGTCCGTGACCACTTGGCTGCCCGGGGCGAGGCTGGTTTTGACCCAGGGCTTGGGCATCAGGCCCTTCTCACGCGCCTTGCGGGCGACGAGGCCCGCGGCGACGAGCACCGAGGGGTTCGACGTATTGGTGCAGCTTGTGATCGCGGCGATCGCGACGTCCCCATTGCCGAAGTCGAATGCTTCGCCTTCGACCTTGACCCGCGGGTCGTTCGCCTTGTGGTACGTCCCGTCGAGCTCGGCGTTGAACTGCTGGTCGACTTCGCTCAGGCGAACCCGGTCCTGAGGCCGCTTGGGGCCGGCGAGAGACGGCTCGATCGTTCCCATGTCGAGTTCGAGCGTATCGGTGAACAAGGGCTCCGGAGAATTTTCGTCGCGCCACAGCCCTTGCTCCTGCGCATAGGCGCGGACGAGCGCGATCTGCTTGTCGTCGCGGCCGGTGAGACGCAGATAATCGATGGTGCGCTCGTCGATCGGGAAGAAGCCGCAGGTGGCGCCATATTCGGGCGACATGTTGGCGATGGTCGCGCGGTCGGCGAGCGGCAGGTTCGCAAGGCCGGGCCCGTAGAATTCGACGAAGCGGCCGACGACGCCCTTCTGGCGAAGCATCTGGGTGACGGTCAGCACCAGGTCGGTCGCGGTGATTCCTTCCTTGAGCTCGCCCGACAGGCGGAAGCCGACCACCTCGGGAATGAGCATGCTGACCGGCTGGCCGAGCATCGCCGCTTCGGCCTCGATTCCGCCGACTCCCCAGCCGAGCACGCCGAGGCCGTTCACCATCGTGGTGTGACTGTCGGTGCCGACGAGCGTGTCCGGATAAGCGAGCGTCTCGCCCTTCGAATCCGCGTCCGTCCAGACGCACTGCGCGATGTACTCGAGGTTGACCTGGTGGCAGATACCGGTGCCCGGCGGCACGACCTTGAAATTGTCGAACGCGTGGCTGCCCCATTTCAGGAACTGGTAACGCTCGCCGTTGCGCTCATATTCGAACTCGACGTTCTTCTCGAACGCTTTGGGATTGCCGAACTCATCGACCATCACGCTGTGGTCGATGATCAGGTGCACCGGAACCAGCGGATTGATCTTCTGCGGGTCGCCGCCGAGCTGGACCATCGCGTCGCGCATGGCGGCGAGGTCGACGACCGCGGGAACGCCGGTGAAATCCTGCATCAGCACCCGCGCCGGCCGATACTGGATCTCGCGGTTGATCCGCCGCTCCTTGAGCCAGTCGGCGATCGCCTGAAGGTCGTCGCGGGTGACCGTCTTCCCATCCTCGAAGCGGAGCAGGTTTTCGAGCAGCACCTTCATCGAGAAGGGCAGGCGAGAAACGTCGCCCAGGGCGGCGCCGGCCTTTTTCAGCGAGTAATAAGCATAGGTCTTGCCGTCGACTTCGAGGGTCGAGCGGGTGTGGAGGCTGTCCTGGCCGGTGGGGATCATCGCATCCTTCGAATCTTCGGGTCGGCGGCGTTTTGAGGGGGCCGCCGGATGGGGGCGATGAGCGCCTTAGCAAGCCGCTCCGGCGCTCGCAAACCGGCTGCACCTGCGATGAACGGAACAGCCGTTGCGCCGAGGTGACCTTCCCGCTCTCGAAAAGCTTACCGGCCGCGATTAAATTCCAAGTTGATGACTCGGGATAGCGACTATTTCCGCCAGCGTGCGGCCGAAGCCCGTGCGGCTTCCTGTGCCAAGGGGCGCGGCGAAGAGGCCGCCGTGGCCGGTGAGCTTGCGCTCGCCTATGCCGCCCTCGCGCGCCGCCGAGACGCCGACAATGCGAAGGCCGCCGCGGAAGCCCCGGCGATCCCGCTTCCCGCGCTCTAAATCCAGCCGCGCTTCTTGAAATAGAGATACGGGCTCACCGCGCAGGTGAACATCAGCGCCAGCGACAGCGGGAAGCCGAAGCGCCAGCTCAGCTCCGGCATGTAATGGAAGTTCATTCCGAAAATGCCCGCGATCAAGGTCGGCGGAAGGAACACGACCGCGGTCCAGGAGAATAATTTCATCGCCGCGTTCTGCTCGATGCTGATGAGGCCGAGCGACGCGTCGAGCAGGAATTGCAGGCTGTCGATCAGGTAGCTTGTATGCTCGCTGAGCGCGCTGACGTCGGTCGTCAGGCTGGTGACGTGGTGCATAAGGTCCTGGTGCGAGTCTTCGTGCATCACGTTCGATCCGCTGAAGAAGCTTAACATCCGAAGCGTGCTCACCCCGGAATAGCGAATCCTGGTGAGCAACGTCTGTGCACGCCCGATGCTCGTGAGGAGCGCGGTCAGCTTGGCCGCGGGAATCCGCCGCTGGTCCTGCTGCTCCTGAAAAATCTCCTGAGACAGCTCCTCCATGGTGGCGCTGACCTGCTCGATCTCGTCCGCGAGGCGGTCGATGATCGCATCGAGCAGCCTCACCAGCGCGGTCGGACCATCACGGACCAGCTCGGAGTCGCGGCGAGCGTGGTTCTCGAAGGTGCGTACCGGCTTGGGCGATGCATAGCGGATTGTGACGAGCCGGTTGCCGGCAAGCACGAATCCGATCGGAGTCGTGGTGGGATGATGCTCGTCCACGCCGCGAAGCGCGCTGACCGTCATGTAGAGCGCGCCATTCTTTTCATAGAGCCGGCTCGACGGTTCGATCTCGGACATCTCGGCCTGGGTCGGGACATCGACCTCGATGCAGCGCTCGACGAGCTTCTCTTCGTCGTGAGTCGGCTCCTCAAGGTCGATCCACGTCGCCTCGTCGGGAATGCGCTCGATCTTCGGATCGATGAGTTCGCCTTCGCAGCCGGGTCCGTAAGCGCGCAGCATCGCCGGTGTCTCCGCTGAACAGCTGTTCTTTGCAAGACGCTTCGCTCTGCTAAGCCATGCTTGCGATGACTTGGCGCCGCACTGCCGTTGCAGCCTTTGCGCTGATTGCGATTGCAGCGGCGATCGAGCTGGCCATGGGCCGTCATCCGATCTGCACCTGCGGGACCATCGAGCTTTGGGTCGGTGCTCGTGACAGCCCGAAGACGAGCCAGATGCTGACGGACTGGTACAGCCTCAGCCACATCGTCCACGGGCTTTTGTTCTATGCGATCCTGCGGTTGCTGTTCCGCCGCGCCTCCGTTCCGGCGCGATTCCTCGGCGCATTGCTGATCGAGGCGGCGTGGGAAGTGGCGGAGAACACCCCGTTCGTTATCGACCGTTATCGGGAAACGACCGCGGCCCTGGGCTACAGCGGCGACAGCGTCATCAACTCGGTTTCCGACATGCTGATGATGTGCATCGGGTTTTTCGTCGCCCGCCGGCTATCGGTCTGGGCCGTCGTTGCGCTGGTCCTTGTCCTCGAGCTGGTGCCGCTGGTCGCGATCCGCGACGATCTGACGCTCAACATCATCAATCTGATCGCACCGAGCGCAGCCATCGCAGCGTGGCAGGCGCGCGGCTGAGCAAGGCACCATTCATCGCGCAAAGCATTGTTAGGCGGAACTCGCTCGGGAGAGTCTTCGTGCCGCGTTCATCCTTGATTAGCCTCGCCCTGCTCGTCGCCGCTTTCGCTGCCGCTCCGGCTTCGGCCGGCGAGCTGTTCGGCGGCCTCTACGTCCACGACGTCAAGCTTCCGACCGACCAGAGCGGGATCGAAAACGGCATGGACATCCAGGTCGGTTACCGCGGCGGCGGAATCGGCCTCACGCCGCTGCAGCCGTACATTTTCGGCGCGCTCAATACCGCTGGCCAGACCAACTATGCCGCGGTCGGGCTCTCGGCGAAGTTCGGCCACGCCATCTACATCCGGCCCGGCCTCGGCATTGCGATCCAGACCGGCTCGGCGGGCAAGTTCTTCAACCCCGACAGGATCGCCTTCGGAAGCCGGGTGCTGTTCGAGCCCGAGATCGGCGTCGGCACGCGGATCAACGACCGCCTCAGCATCGAAGCGAGCTGGGTGCACATGAGCCATGCCCAGCTGTTCGGGAAGGAGAATCCGGGGATCGACAATCTTGGGCTGCGGCTGAACCTGGCGCTTTAACGGCCGACCATTCGCTCGGGCTTCACGACGCGGTCGAACGTGTCTTCATCGACCAGGCCGAGTTCCAGTCCGGCCTCCTTCAGCGTCAGCCCCTTCTTGTGGGCGTGCTTGGCGATCGCCGCAGCATTGTCGTAACCGATCTCCGGAGCGAGCGCCGTCACCAGCATCAGCGAACGGTTCATCAGCTCGTTGATCCGCTCGATGTTGGGCTCCGCGCCGTCGAGCATCCGGCGAGTGAAGCTCTCCATGCCGGTCGAGAGAAGATTGATTGAGCGGATCACGTTCGCGCCGATCAGCGGCTTGAACACGTTGAGTTCGAGGTGGCCCTGCAGGCCGCCGATCGTCACCGCGACATGATTGCCCATGACCTGGGCGGCGACCATCGTCAGCATCTCGGCCTGGGTCGGGTTGACCTTGCCCGGCATGATCGAGCTTCCGGGTTCATTCTCCGGAAGCTTCAATTCGCCGAGGCCGCAGCGCGGGCCCGAACCCAGCAGTCGTATGTCGTTGGCGATCTTCGTCACTGCGACGGCGACGACGTTCAGCACGCCGGATAACTCGACCAAGGTGTCGTGCGCGGCCAGTTCGGCGAACTTGTTCGGGGCCGACGTGAATGGCAGCCGGGTGAGGTTCGCGACCTCCTTCGCGAATTCTCTGGCGAACCCCTTGGGCGTGTTGAGCCCGGTGCCGACGGCAGTGCCGCCCTGCGCCAGACGCATGAGCCGCGGAAGGACGCCTTCGACGCGCTCGATGCAGTCGGTGATCTGCTGCGCGTATCCGGAGAATTCCTGGCCAAGCGTCAGCGGAGTCGCGTCCTGCAAGTGGGTGCGGCCGATCTTGACGATCTCGTCCCAGCGCTTCGCCTGGTCGGCGAGCCGCTCGTGCATCGTCCTCAGCGCCGGCAGCAGCCGCCGGTGCACGGCCATCGCCGCCGCGATGTGCATCGCTGTCGGGAAGCTGTCGTTCGAGGACTGGCTCTTGTTGACATGGTCGTTGGGGTGGACCGGATCCTTACCGCCGCGTTTGCCCGTCAGGATCTCGTTGGCCCGCCCGGCGATCACCTCATTGGCGTTCATGTTCGACTGGGTGCCCGACCCCGTTTGCCAGATGACCAGCGGGAACTGGCCGTCGAGATCGCCGCGCGCGACCTCGCTCGCCGCCTGCTGGATGACCTCGGCGATCTTCGGATCGAGGCCGCCGATCCGCGCATTCACCCGCGCCGCGGCCTGCTTGATGAAGCCGAGCGCGTGGATGATCTCGAGCGGCATCTGCTCTTTCAGCCCAAATGGGAAATTCTCGATCGAGCGCTCGGTCTGCGCGCCCCAATAGGAATCCGCGGGGACCTGGATCGGCCCGAAGCTGTCGGTCTCGGTGCGGGTGGCAGTGCTCGGCATTGGACTCCTCTTCGACGAGAGGCGCTCCTGTTATTTTTTGCGCGTAAAGTCCACGTTGACCACGTTCGAGCCGTCTTCCTTGACGGATTCGTCCTTGTCGCCGTCGGGCACGTCGTTCTCCGGTTCCTCATGCTCCTCCGCCGGCTCTTCGGCGCCATCGGCATGGAAGGTAAGCGCGAATTCGACGGCGGGATCGTGGAACTGGGTGACCGCGGCGAACGGCACGTGCAGAGTCGCCGGGACTCCGCCGAACGACAGGCCGACGGAGAAGGAATCGTCCTCGACCTTCAGGTCCCAGAACCGGTGCTGGATGACGATCGTCATCTCGTCCGGAAAGCGCTCGAGCAGGTGCTTGGGGATGGCCACGCCCGGCATCCGGGTCTTGAACGTGATGTAGAAATGATGCTCGCCCGGAAGGCCGCCGGTCTGCTCGATCTCGTGGAGCACGCGTCCGACCACCGCCCGAAGCGCGTCCTGGACGATCTCGTCGTACGGGATCAGGCTCTCGGGGGTCTCGTCGCTCATCGCCTCAAGTGGTAGCGAGCGGGTGAGCATGGTCAAGCGGAGTCAGCCATGGGGATCGACGCAACCCAGCCCTACGATGACAGCAACGTCTTCGCCCGAATCCTGCGCGGCGAACTTCCGTCGAGGAAGGTCTATGAGGACGAGCATGTGCTCGCCTTCCACGACATCAATCCGCTCGCGCCGATACATATCCTGGTGATCCCAAAGGGCCGCTACGTCTCCTGGGACGACTTTTCCGAAAAGGCGTCCGATGCGGAGCTGGCGGCGTTCATGCGCGCCTCCGGACGAATCGCCCGCGACGCCGGGCTGGTGGAGGCCGGCTATCGCGTCCTGGCGAACACCGGCCCGAACTCGGGGCAGGAGGTGCCGCACCTCCACCTCCACATCTTCGCCGGCCGCCCGCTCGGCCCCATGCTGGCGCGATAGCCCGTCGAAAGAGGATTGCCCTTGGCCTTCGAGCCGCTAGGGTCGTGACGAAAGTCAAATCGGTAGGGGAGTGACATGGCGACTGTAGCACCGCGAGCGCCGGGCCGCGGACGAGTTAAGCCGCTCGACGAAATCCTCGCGACGGCCGAAAAGAAGGCGCTCAAGCGGTCGCTTGGAGCATTCCAACTGACCTTGCTCGGGATCGGCGCGGTGATCGGCACGGGCATCTTCGTGCTCACCGCGACAGCGGCTCAGAAAGCCGGCCCTGGCATGATGGTGAGCTTCATCGTCGCCGGCGCTGTCTGCGCCGTTGCCGCGCTCTGCTATTCCGAGCTCGCCTCGATGGTCCCCGTCGCCGGCTCCGCCTACACTTACTCCTACGCCGTGATGGGCGAGGCCATGGCATGGATGGTCGGCTGGGCGCTGATCCTTGAATATGCGCTCGGCGCAAGTGCCGTTGCCGTCGGCTGGTCCGGCTTCATCACCGGATTGCTCGACCATATCGGGATCCACGTCCCGCATGCCCTGGCGGTCGGCCCTCCGATCCAGTGGGGCTTTCTCCAGGGCGGTGAAATCGGAGGGATCGTCAATCTTCCCGCGGTGCTCGTCGTCGCGGTGGTGACCACCTTGCTTGTGATCGGCACGAAGGAGAGCGCCACCGTCAATGCCGTCCTCGTGTGCATCAAGGTCGCTGCGCTCACCCTGTTCCTGATCATCACCCTGCCGATGGTCAGCGGTCACATGACGAACTTCGAACCCTTCGCGCCGCGCGGGTGGGGCAATCCGCTGAGCTCGTCAGGAACCGGAATCCTCGGGGCGGCGGCATCCATCTTCTTCGCCTATGTCGGCTTCGATGCGGTCTCGACCGCGGCCGAGGAGACCAAGAACCCGCAGCGCAACGTTCCCATCGGACTCATCGGAAGCCTGCTGATCTGCACCGTCTTCTACCTCCTGGTCTCGGCCGGGGTGGTCGGCGCGCACGGCGCTCAGCCGCTGATGAATCCGGCGACGGGCCTGCCGTTCAAGGAGGGCTCGCCGGAGCTTTATGCTTCTGCAGCATGCCAGGCGGCGAACGCGCCCACGGTCTGCTCGAAGGAGGCGCTCGCCTACATTCTCCGCCAGGTCTCCAACCCACTGTTCGGAAACCTAGTGGGGCTTGCGGCGGCGGTCGCGCTGCCGTCCGTGGTCCTGCTGATGATGTACGGCCAGACGCGCATCTTTTTCGTCATGGCCCGCGATGGCCTGCTTCCCGACCGGCTTTCGACGGTCCACGAGCGGTTCCGGACGCCTTATGTCGTGACCATCGTTACCGGCGTCGTCGTCGCCATTGCCGCGGCTTTCCTGCCCGTCGGAACGCTGGCCGATTATTCCAACGCCGGGACCTTGTTCGCCTTTGCGGCCGTTTCCCTCGGCGTCATGATCCTGCGCAAGAAGGACCCGAGCAGGCCCAGGCCGTTCCGCACCCCGGCGCTGTTCGTCGTCGCGCCTTTGTCGATCGCCGGCTGTTTGCTGCTGTTCGTCAACCTCAACAACGAATCCAAGCTGCTGTTCGTCAGCTGGACGGTGCTCGGGCTCATCATCTACTTCCTCTACGGGTACCGGCACAGCAACCTCGCCCGCGGGATCGTCGATGTTCCAGAACTCGCCGCGGACGCGCCCGGCTCGGTCGGAGTCGCACCGATGCCCGGGGCGCCGGTGCCTCCGGGGGATCGCGGCTAGCCGCGGTCGCCGGCAGGTGACCGTACCGCCGTTCAAGCCGCTCGGCCTCGATCACCTGCTGCTCCACGTACGCGGCATGGCCGAGGCCGAGCGTTTTTATTGCGGCGTGCTCGGCTGCGAAGTGAAACACCGCATCCCTCGGCTCGCAATGATCGAATTGTCGGCCGGCGTGGTGCTGGTCGACACCGATGACCCGAACGGCGCCTGGGCGCTCGAAGGTGCCGAGCGCGGCCGCAACCTCGACCATTTCGCGCTGCTGGTCGACTGCGCCGACGAGGCCAAGGCACCGGAATGGCTCGACCGCCATGGCGTCGTTATCGAGGAGGAGCGCTCAGAGGACGAAGAGCGCTCGCTCTACGTCCGGGATCCGTCGGGCAATCTGGTCGAACTGATCAGCCGTCGCAATCAATCGAGCGCGCGCCGCTGACGCACCGCGATCATGATTGTCATGATCGCCATTCCGATCAGAACCATCGCTCCTGCCTGGAGCATGCTGGCTCCAGGCTGCCCGTAATGACGGTCGCCGATCATGTTTCCGGTCGACGCGACAATGATCAGTAAGACGGCGAGGCTCGTCCAGATCGGCCGCCGCGCACCCTCGGAACGTTTCATCGCCGTCGTGAGGATTACCACCAGGGAGATTGCTGCCTCGACGAGAAGCATGGCTATGATGATCGGTCTCATGTGGCGTCCCCCTCGGCAGGGAAGCTCTCATGAGACGAGCGGCGATTCAAGCGTGGGCTAGGCCAGCAATTCGCCAGCAAGCGCCTTCAGGTCCGCCTCGGGGCGCGCGCCGTAATGCTGGATCACTTCGGCGGCTGCGATCGCACCCAACTTCAGCGAGCGCTCGAGGCCGAGCCCGCGCGCTTCACCGGCGAGAAACCCCGCGGCGAACAGGTCGCCGGCGCCGGTCGTGTCGACCAGCCTTTCGATCGTTTCCGCGGGGACCTCGACTCGTTCGCCGCTGCGCACCGCGACCGCTCCTTGCTCGCCGCGCGTCGCGACCAACGTCGGCACTTTCGAGGCAACCCTTGCCACCGCGCTGTCGAAATCGGCCGCGCCGGCGAGTTGGGTGATCTCGGCCTCGTTGGCAAAGAGAATGTCGATCCGGCCTTCATCGAGGAGCCGCATCAGGTCGGCGCCGTGGCGCTCGACCACGAAGCTGTCCGACAGGGTGAAGGCGACCTTCGTGCCCGAAGCGTGCGCCGCATCCATCGCCTTGTGCATCGCCTGGCGCGGCTCGTCCGGGTCCCACAGATACCCTTCGAGATAGAGGATTTGCGCCTCGGCCACATGCGCCGGATCGACCGCCTCGGGCCCCAGCCTCTGCGCGGCGCCGAGGAACGTGTTCATCGTCCGCTGGGCGTCGGGAGTGACGAGGATCAGGCATCGCGCGGTTGCGCCGACATCGTCCCTCGGCGCGGTGTCGAATTCGACTCCGAGGCTTCGGATGTCATGCCCGAAGATGGCGCCGAGCTGGTCGTTCGCCAGCTGGCCAATGAAGCCGGCCTTGAGCCCCAGCGACGCGATCCCCGCCGCCGTGTTGGCGGCCGATCCGCCGCTCGCCTCGCGCCCGGGCCCCATCGCCTCATACAGGCGCACGGCTTCGCCCTCGTCGATCAGCCGCATCGCGCCCTTGTGCATCCCTTCGCGGGCGAGAAAATCATCGTCGGCGTCGGCGATCACGTCGACGATCGCATTGCCGATGGCGAGCACGTCGAGGTGGCGGTCGGTCATGGAATCTCCGGGTTGGCTGGAAAGCCGCGCGCCTAGCCGCGCATCGCCGCAGCCGCAACCTTGCCACCGGAGCGCCGTGCGGGCATCGTTCCGCCATGCGTCGTCTGGTCCTTGCTTCCACCCTTCTGCTCGGCGCCTGCGCCACGCGTCCGCAGGCGCCGCCCGAACAGCCCGCGCAAGTCGTTCCGCAGCCGCGCCAGGTGACCCGGCTGACCGGCATGTCGACCCAGGATGTGGTCGGGCACTTCGGCCGTCCCGCGCTGCAGGTGCAGGAAGGCAACAGCCTCAAGCTTCAGTTCCGCAGCCGCTTCTGCGTCCTCGACGTCTATTTCTACCCCGGGCAAACCGGCGCGTTGCGGGTAACCTATGTGAACACGCGTACGCCGTCGGGCGCCGATACCGATCAGGCGACCTGCATCTCCGCGCTTGAATATCCGAGCTGAGCGAGGGCCCATCGGGCGGCTTCGGCGATCACCGGATCGGGATGGGCGAGGTGCCGCTCGACCGACGGGACCAGCGCCGCGTCTCGGCTGTTGCCGGCCGCGATCAGGCTGTTGCGGATCATCCGCTTCACGCCAATGCGTTTGATTGGCGAACCGGCGAACATCTCACGGAACGCGGCGTCGTCGAGTGCCAGCAGGTCGGCGAGGTGCGGCACCGCGAGCTCGGCGCGCGGAAGGAACGCGCGGTTCGCCGCTGCGGCATCGGCGAAGCGGTTCCACGGGCACACGGCGAGGCAATCGTCGCAGCCGTAGATGCGGTTGCCCATTGGCGTTCGGAACTCGTGCGGAATCGGCCCATCATGCTCGATCGTGAGGTACGAAATGCACCGCCGCGCATCGATCCTGTGCGGGCCGAGGAAAGCCTGCGTCGGGCACGCGTCGAGACACCGCGTGCACGACCCGCAATGCTGGCCGTCGTCAGCCGGCTCGTTCGGCTCGAGTTCGAGGCTCGTCAGGATGACGCCGAGGAACAGCCAGCTGCCGTGCTCGCGGCTGACGAGGTTCGTGTGCTTGCCCTGCCAGCCGATCCCCGCAGCCTGGGCGAGCGGCTTTTCCATTACCGGCGCGGTGTCGACGAACACCTTGAGCTCGCAGCCGGCTTCGTCGGCGAGCCACCGTCCGAGCGCCTTCAAGGCCTTCTTGACCGTCTTGTGATAGTCGCCGCCCTGGGCATAGACAGAGATCCGGCCGAGGTCCGGCTTGCCGGCAAGCGCCAGCGGGTCCGAAGCAGGCGCGTAGCTCATCCCAAGCGCGATCGCCGACTTCGCTTCCGGCCACAGCGCCGTCGGCGACACGCGGTGATGGGCGCGCGTCTCCATCCACTTCATCGAGCCGTGATGGCCCGCTTCGAGCCAGCGCCTGAGGTCGAGCCCGGCCGCGTCCGCGGCGTCCGCGCGCGCGAAGCCGCAGGCAACGAAGCCCAGCTCCGCCGCCTTCGTCCTTATTGCTTCCTCAAGGCTTTGGCCCGTATGCACGGCCGTGCACTTACCCGTTCGCCCTGAGCATGTCGAAGGGCCGCCCTTGAATTCTTTAGGAAAAACAGTGCTTCGACAAGCTCAGCACGAACGGATCGCAATCCAAGCGGTCGATCTTGTCAAGGATTTCGGCGACACCCGCGCGGTCGACGGTGTCAGCCTGTCGGTTCCGCCGGGGTCGATTTACGGCCTGCTCGGGCCCAACGGCGCGGGGAAGACGACGACTCTGAGGATCCTCATCGGCATCATAGACCCGTCGAGCGGAATGCGGCGCGTGCTCGGCCGCGAGCGGCCGCTCGAGGCGGCCGGCGAGGTCGGCTACCTGCCCGAGGAACGCGGCCTCTATCCCGCGATGCACGCCCGCGACGCGATTGCCTTCATGGGCGCCCTTCGCGGCCTTCCGGTACACGAGGGGCGCCGCCGCGCCGACCAGCTGCTCGACGAGCACAACCTCGGCGAATGGGCGAGAAAGCCGATTCGCTCGCTGTCGAAGGGCATGGCCCAGACGGTCCAGTTGCTTGGGACCATCGTCCACCGGCCGAAGCTGATCGTGCTCGACGAACCGTTCGCCGGCCTGGACGCGATCAACCAGGGCCGGCTCGAGGAGCTGATCCGCCGCGAGACTCGCGCCGGCGCGACGGTCCTCTTCTCGACCCACGTCATCGCCCACGCCGAGCGCCTGTGCGAGCGGGTCGCGATCATCGCCAAGGGCAAGGTCGCGTTCGACGGCCGGGTCGACGATGCACGCGCGAAGCTGAGCTCGATCGTCCGCCTTCGCACCCGTTCGAGCGACGGACCGTGGCGTTCGGCCTTGCCCGCGGGCACGCGCCGCGAGGGCGACGAATGGGTGTTCGAGCTTCCCGCCGCCGGTCCCGAACCGCTGCTCAGGGCGCTGCTCGACGGCGGCGCTGGGATCGAGGCTCTGGCGATCGAGCGGCCGGGTCTTCACGATGCGTTCGTCGCAATCGCCGGAAACAAGGCCGCCGAGCAAATGGGCGCGGAGAAGGTGCAATGATGCGCTTCTTCCGCTCCGCGTTCGTCATCGCGCGGCGCGATTTCACCGCGACGGTGCTGTCGAAGACCTTCATCTTCTTTCTCCTCGCGCCGTTGTTCCCGCTGCTGTTCGGCGGGACGTTCGGGAGCATTAGCGCGCGAATCGCGAGCCAGTCAGCCAAGCCCGTGATCGCCGTCGTGTCCTCGCAGCAGGATTTCGATCGATTGTCGGACGCGCGGGACGAGCTCGCGCAAGCCTTGGGGCAGGACAGCGCGCCCAAGATCATCCACTACGCGCCGGAGGCTAACGCCGCGGCGCAGGTCAAGAAACTGCTCGCAAGCAGCGATCCGCCGATCCGCGCGGTCCTGACCGGCGGTCTCGACCGGCCGCACCTGACCGGACCGATCGCCACCGACGGCAACACGACCGGCCAGTTGCGGCTGTTGATCTCCAACGCGCGCGTATCGGCCGCGTCCGAACCCTCGCTCCCGGTGACCAGCGTCCAGGCTTCGTCGGGGTCGCTCAGCAACGACCGCGCGGTAACCGCTCAGATCGCCCAGACGATCCTGTTCGTGCTCACCATCCTTCTGTCCGGCATGTTGCTGTCGCAGCTGATCGAGGAGAAATCGAACAAGATCATCGAGGTTATCGCCGCAGCGGTGCCGATTGACGCGATGTTCGTCGGCAAGCTGTTCGCGATGCTCGCCGCCTCGGTGACCGGCCTCGTCGTCTGGATCAGTGCGGGCGCGCTGCTGGTGCAGATGATCAAGCATGGCGGAGTCGCGACCCTTCCGCCCCCGGCGATCGGCTGGACCGGGTTCCTCGCGCTGACGATCATCTATTTCGCGATGAACTACCTGCTGCTCGGCGCGGCCTTCCTGACGATCGGCGCCCAGGCCTCGACCGCGCGCGAGGTGCAGACAATGTCGATGCCGGTCACCTTCGGCCAGATGCTGCTCCTCCTGCTCGCCTCGACCGCGATCGGAGCGCCGGATTCGACCGAGGGGATCATCGCCGCAATCTTCCCGCTGTCGTCGCCGCTGACGATGCTCGCGCGCGCCGCGGAAAGTCCGCAATCGTGGCCGCACGTCGTCGCCATCCTGTGGCAGGCGCTGTGGGTCGGGCTGATTCTTCGCATGGGCTCGCAGCTGTTCCGGAAGACGGTTCTGAAATCCGGCCCGCGCACCAAATGGTGGAAGTTCGGACGCGCCTAATCGATCGCTTCGCGCGCCATTTCCGTGAGCTTCGCCATCAGCGCCCGATGCGGGAACGGCCCGTGGCTAATCCGCGCGACGCCGGCGTCAGCCCAGACTTTCTTGTCCGGCGCTCCCGGGAACGCGATGACGTTGAGCGGCAGCGGTACCTCGCGCACCACGCGCTCGATCTGCTTCGGGTCTGACAGGCGCGGCACGAAGAACCCGCTTGCGCCCGCGTCGGCGAAGGCCTTGCCGCGCTCAATCGCCTGATCGACCAGCGCATCGTCGTAAGTCTGGGTCTTCAGGAACAGGTCGGTGCGCGCATTGATGTAGAAGGAACCCCCGACCGCTCTACGGATCGCCGCGATCCGGCGAACCTGGAGGTCGAGCGGGTGCAGGCCTTGGCCGCCCACCACTTGGTCCTCGAAATTGCACCCGACCGCGCCCGTTTCCGCGAGGCGCGCGACGTTCGCCGCGCCCTCCTCCGGATCCGTCGAATAGGCGCCCTCGAAGTCGACCGTCAGCGGCAGCTCGACCGCGTTCACGATGCGCCTCGCGTTGGCGAAGACAAAATCGAGCGGCACCTGCTGCGCGTCGCCGAAGCCCGAGGCGTCGCCGACCGGGTGACTGCCCGTCGCGAGCGCCCTCGCACCCGCGGCGGCAACGGCCTTGGCGCTGCCCACGTCCCAGATATTGTAAAGGATGACGGGGTTGCCGGGCACGTGCAGCGCAGCGAAGATCTCGAACTTGGTTGGCATCGGCGGGCGCCTAGGCCGCATCGCCGCGGCGCGCAACGCTGGCGCTCGGACTCGCCCGCCTGTACTGTTGTTTCATGCCTGCTTTGCCGCCTCCCGTACCGTCCATCGAATTCAATCTGTCGAGCACCGGCATGTCCAAGGGAATCGCCCAGACCGATGGCCCTCAGGTGCTCGTCAGGGGCGAGTTGTCGTTCGGTGCCTTGTACTTCGCCGCCTACGGAAAGAACGTGACCTCCCCGATCGAGGACGGCGAAGGCGGCCCGCTCATCGGAGTCCAGCTAACCGAAGGCGGCTTCGACCTGGGAGCGAGCCTCGCCTGGAAGCACGCCATCAACGCCGCGCCCGGGACCGACGCCAACGCGGTCGAAATGAGCGGATCGATCGGCCATCCTATCGGCCGGTTGCAGCCGCGCCTGTCGATCGTCTGGAGTCCGGATGACCTGGGCGGCACCGGGCGCACCGTCTTCGCCGAGGCTGGCGCCAGCTATCCGCTGGGCAAGACCGTCACGGCGAGCGCGGCCGTCGGCCGGCGGCATCGCAGCGGCGGGCTCGATTACACCGCCTGGAACGCGGGCTTGTCGTGGGCGGCGTACAAGAGGTTCACGCTGGACCTGCGCTATTACGACACGGACGCGAGCGCGGATCCGGATCAACCCTACCGCCCGCGCGTGGTCGCTTCGGGACGGCTCAGCTTTTAGGCGAACAGCGCGCTCAGCGCCTTGTCGATCTCGTCGAGCGTATAGGGCTTCTGCACCCGCGGCCGGTCTTCCCATTTCTCCGGCATGTTGCGGTCGGCATAACCGCTGGTGAAGACGAACGGCACGCCCTGCGCTTCGAGCATTTCGCACAGCGGGAACACGCGCTCGCCGCGGATGTGGATGTCCATCAGCGCGGCGTCGAAGTCGCCGGCCTCGACCAGCTCGCGCGCCGCGGCCATGTTCGGTGCGGGTCCCACGACCTCACAGCCAAGCTCCCCCAGAAGGTCGGCGGTGAATGGGCCGACGACCGGCGAATCCTCGACGACCAGGATTCGCCGCCCCTTGAGGTCGGCTTTGGCCGGTGCGGGGCCGGCGGTCTTAATGGACGAATCGCGCGACGACATCGCGGTATGAACGCGAAACCTTCACCTGTGCTCCGGAATCGAGCACCAGGAAGCATTCGCCGTTGGTGTGCGGCTTCACCTGCCGCACCAGGTCGAGGTTGACGATGGTCGAGCGGTGGACCCGCTGGAACCGCCGCGGGTCGAGCCGCTTCTCCAGGTCCTTCATGGTCTCGCGAAGGATCAATGTGTTGTCGCCCGTCTGGATGCACATGTAGTCGCCGGCCGCGTCGATCCGCTCGATGGTGTCGACGTCGACCCGGAATATCTGTCCCTGGTCCTTGATGTTGATCATCTTCTCATAGCGGTTCGACGCCGGCGCCGTGTCGGGTGTGCTTTCCGCCAGCTCCTCGGCAGCTTCGGGCGCATGTTCCACAAGCGCTTCCTTCAGCCGCTCGGCCTCCTCGGCGCTGCGCCTTTCGGCCAGCCGCTGGCGCACCCGGTCCATGGTCGCTGCGAGCCGGTCCTCGTCGACCGGCTTCATCAGATAGTCGACCGCCTGCGCGTCGAACGCGCGTAAGGCGTGATCGCCGAAAGCGGTGACGAACACGAACAGGGGAAGCTCGACGTCCATCAGGCCCTGGATCACGGAGAAGCCGTCGAACCCGGGCATCTGGATGTCGAGGAAGACCAGGTCGGGCTTGTGCGTCTTGATCTGGCGGATCGCTTCGCGCCCGTTCGCCGCCGTGGCGACGATTTCGACATCTTCAAACGCCTGCAGCCGCAGCTGCAGGCCCTGGGTCGCAAGCGGCTCGTCGTCGACCAGGATGGTCCGGATGGTCATCAGGAAGTTTCTCCGGTTTCAAAGGGAATTTCGATGATAACGCTGAAGCCCCCCCGCTCGTTCTGTCTGGTCTCGAAACGGTGCGACGCGCCATAGGCCTGCGACAGCCGGTCGCGAATGTTCGCCAGTCCGACGCCGGTCGACGGGCTGGCCGCGATTTCCCCGCCCGAGCCGTCACCATTGTCCGCGACTTCGATCCTCACCGCCTGTCCTTCGCGGGTCGCGGTGATCCATATGTCGGCGCCGTTCTCGGCCGGCGTGACCGCATATTTGATGGCATTCTCGATGAGCGGCTGAAGCAGGAGCGACGGCAGCCGGGCGCCGATCGTGTCCGCCTCGATCTTGAAATGCGGCCGCAACCGATCCTCGAACCGCATCTTCTCGATCTCGAGGTAGAGCTTCAATGTCTCGACCTCCTGCGCCAGCGTCACCTTCGCCGTCGGCTCGTTCGCAAGCGTGTAGCGAAGGAACGACGAAAGGCGCGCTAGCATCGCGTTGGCCCGCTCGGTCTGCTTCAGGAGGACGAGCGTGGAAATCGAATTGAGCGTGTTGAACAGGAAGTGCGGATTGAGTTGGTACCGCAACATCGCAAGCTGCGCCGAGGAGGCCTGGCTCTCGAGCTTCTCGCGCTGCCGGATCTGGTCTTCGAGAAGCAGGAAATAGTTGATCCCGTAGTAAAGCGCGGTCCACGCGGCGAGCAGCGAGAAGTCGAGCACGATCGCGCCCAGATATTCGACCCCCACGGGGCGCGCGCCGGGCTTGAGGAAGGTCGCGTAGCTCCAGGTTTCGATCGCGGAAAAGACGCCCGATGCGATCACCACCGCGGCAAGCGAAAGGACCAGGGTCCAGATCGGCTTCATCCGGATCAGTCGCCGGAACAGCGACGCCATCAGCAACGTCAGCGAATAGCCCGTCGCCGTCAGGAGCAGCGTGTGGACCAGGAACATCCACGCCATCGAATTGGCGAATCCGGACAGCGAGCGGAGGAAGAAATAGCCGCTCCAGCCGATCGACTGGAGGATCCAGAAGGCCCGGTTCTTGTCGTCGAAGAAGGGGCGGTCGAGGCCTATTCCCCGCGCGATCGGATCGGCCGGCGAATGGATTTTCGGACTGTCGGATGCGCGCCTGGGCGCCGTCGCCCGGCGGTCGAGGGTCGCGCTGTCAGTCGCCATCGGCCCCGCATATAGAGGGGCTTTGCCGCCATTGCGAGAAATGTGCAGCGGGGGACAATGTGCAACCCCTGTCAACAAATGAGGTGAATTTCGCCTCGTAAATCCGAAATGGGCTTAACCCCGCTTCAACTCTCTTTGGTTAGGCAGGCCCACCAACGTTGGACGGCGGGCGGATGTACGAAGCTCCAGATCGGTATAAGCGCTTGATTTCCGCGCGTCTTCCGGGCGGCGGGTCCGCTGGCCTGACGGCCAGCGAGACCGAATCCGAAAGCTCGCCGTTAAGGGACGTGCAGCTGATCTCGAGGGCGCATCTCGCACCCTTCTTCGCTGCGGCGAACATCGTCGCCGCGTTGATGATGGCCGCGAACCTCTGGGCTTCCGCCGGACCTAAGTGGCTCGGCCCCTGGCTTGGTGCGGTCGCAGTCGTGAACCTCGGCGCGATGCAGCTCGCGCGCATGCAGTCGATCACCTGCGTCGGCCGTTCGGGCCGCCGAATTCCGGTATGGACCATGGTCGCCGAAGTCGCCTGCCGGGCTGTCGTCTGGCTCAGCCTCCCGCTCTATCTCTTTCCGTCGCTCGACCCGGGCACTCAAGTCATCGCGGCCTCGGTCATGGCCGGGCTCGGAATCGCGGCGCTCGGCCTCGTCGTCATTCCGCCGTGCGCGAGCGCCTGGATGATCGCCTTCACCCTTGCCGTCGCCGGGTCCCTTCTGCTCGGCCGCCACACGGTCCCGTTCCAGGACATGCTGTCGATCGTCTTCACGCTCGGAATTTCGATCTTCGGCATCCTGACCGTGGCGCGCTGGGCTTTCCACCAGCTCAAGACCAACGCCGACGTCGGCAGCCAGAGCGAGAGCGCCAGCCTGCTTCTCCAGGAATATGAGCATCGCGGAGTCGGTTGGCTGTGGCAGGTCGATAGCGAGAACCGGGTGAGCTACATCAGCTCGAGAATGAGCGCGCTGCTCGGCAAGCCCGGCAGCCAGCTGCTCGGCCATTCGCTCCCCGCGCTCCTCGGCGGCCATGCCGAGCTTGGGCGGATGCTGCTCGAGAAAAAGCCGTTCAACGCCCTCGAAATGGAGCTGAAGACTAACCGCGGTACGCGCTGGATCTCCATTGCCGGCGACCCCATCGTCGATACCGCGGGCCGTTTCGAAGGGTTCCGCGGAGTCGGATCCGACATCACCGAGATCCGCCAGACGCAGGAGCGCCTCACCCACCTCGCCAATGTCGACGTGCTTTCGGGCCTGCCCAATCGCGGCCGGGTGCGGCAGTTGCTCGGCGAAGCGCTGCGCGCGGCGACCACGAGCAATGTGCCGTGCGCGATCATGTTCCTCGACCTCGACGGCTTCAAACCGGTCAACGACACGTTCGGTCACCCCAAGGGCGACGCGGTTCTCCGGGCGGTGGCCAAGCGCCTCGTCGACGAGGTCGGCGACGAGGGGCATGTCGGCCGGATGGGCGGCGACGAATTCGCCATCGTCATCGCCGACGGCCAGAGCCGGCGCCAGGTCGAGAGCCTGGCCGACCGGATCATCGGCGCGATCAAGGAACCGTATCAGATCGACCAGGCCGAAATCCGGATCGGGGTTTCGATCGGCTGCGCCTTCGGCCCGATCGACGGTGCGACTGTCGACGACCTGATCCTCAAGGCCGACCTTGCGCTTTACCAGGCGAAGGACGCGGGCCGCGGCTGTGCGCGCTATTTCTCGTCCGAGCTTCAGTCCGAACAGGAAGACCGGATCCGGCTCGAGGCCGATCTCAGGAGCGCGCTGGCCTCCAAGCAATTCCACCTCGTCTATCAGCCGTTGATCAACGCCAAGACCCAGAAGCTCATCGGCTTCGAGGCGCTGATCCGCTGGAACCATCCCAAGCGCGGCCTGGTGCCGCCGATCGTCTTCATTCCCGTGGCGGAAGAGACCGGGCTCATGCCGGCCATCGGTGAGTGGGTGATCGAAGAAGCTTGCCGGGCGGCCGCGACCTGGCCGGAGCCGATCACCGTCGCTCTCAACGTCAGTCCCAAGCAGATCGTGCTCGCCGGCCTTCCCAACGTCGTCAGCGAGGCGCTCTCGCGCAACAAGCTCGCCGGCAACCGGATCGAGCTCGAGGTCACCGAAGGCGTGTTCCTCGGCGACAACGGCCCGACCCTGGATGTGCTGAAGCGGCTTCGAGCGCTCGGCGTCGGGATCGCGCTCGACGACTTCGGCACCGGCTATTCATCGATCGGCTATCTGAACAAGGCGATCTTCCACAAATTGAAGATCGACGGCAGCTTCGTCCGCGAAGCCGGCTCGCGGCCCGAGAATGTCGCGATCATCCAGTCGATCGTGCAGCTCGCCAAGAGCTTCCGCATGTCGATCACCGCCGAAGGCGTGGAGACCGCCGAGGACTTCGAGCGGATGCGCGATCTCGGCTGCGATACGATCCAGGGATATCTGTTCGGCAAGCCGCTTGCATACGAACGTGCGAACCAGATGGTCATGGGGCTGGGCGCGAAGCGGCTCGCGGGCTGATCGACCCGCGTTCCTGATCGACGCTTTCACCGGCCCGCGCTTGCGTCTAAGCTCCTAATCGGCATTGGTTCGGGGGAGCTCGCGGTGACGTTTTCAGGTCCGCAGAGCATGTTCAAGTACCAGAGCGGTCGAGTGATCGCGCTGGGGCGGGTCATGCTTGCACTGCTCTTCCTGCTTTCCATCTGGCTCGATCAAAGCCAGCCCGCGCAGGCGCCCGAGCAGACCTATGCGCTCCTGCTCTCCTACGTCCTTTTCGCGATCGGGCTGGCGGCGCTGACATGGCGCAACTGGTGGCTCGACGCGCGGCTGGCAGCGCCCGCGCACCTCATCGACATGGCGGTGTTCACCGCCATTGTCTTCTCGACCAACGGCTACACCAGCCCTTTCTTCCTGTTCTTCATCCTTCCGCTGCTCTCGGGCGCAATCCGCTGGGGCTGGCGCGAGACGATGCTTACCGCGATCGGGCTCGTTCTGCTCTATCTGGCGGCGGGGCTGCTCGTCGCCGGAAGCGAGTCATTCGAACTGCAGCGCTTCATCGTTCGCAGCGGCCACCTCGTGATCCTGTCGGCCATCCTGATCTGGTTCGGGATCCACCAGCAGTTCGCCCGGCTTTTCTTCGGTGTTGAGGAACTCGACCGCCGTCTCGGCCGCGACGAGGAGCCGATGATGCAGGCGCTGGCCTTCGCGACCGACGCGGCACGGGCGCGCTCGGGAGCGCTCCTGCTCCGGTCCAGTGATGGCGAGCGCTTCACTGGTTTGCGTCTTGACGGCGGCCGGGCGCGGCCTCTCAAGATGACCCAGTCATTCATGCGCGAAGCCATACCGGTCGTCCTGTTCGATATCGTCAGGGATCGGACTCTCAGCCGGCGAAGCGACGGATGGCACTGCTTTCTGCCGGCATGGAAGGTGCTAAACGCCGATGCACTGCGCGAGCTCGGAGCGAACCAGGGACTGATTTCGGAGGCGCGCTCCGGGACTCTCCAGGGCTGGCTTCTGCTGTGGGACATGGCCGATCTGTCGGTCGACTATCTCGAGCTCGGGCGTGAGCTGGGACGCGCCGCTGGCGCCGTGCTCGACCACGATGCGCTGCTTTCGGCGATCGAGGAGGGCGCCGCTGCGCGAACGCGCCTCTCGCTCGCCCGCGATGTCCACGATAGCGTCGTCCAGTTCCTCGCCGGAGCTGCATTCCGCGTCGAGGCGATCATCCGCGGTAGCCATCCCGACCGCCAGGTCGAGTCCGACCTGAAGGAGCTCAAGCGTCTGCTGATCGAAGAGCAGGGAGAGATCCGCGCCTTCGTCTCCGCCCTTCGCCGCGACCGTGAGCTGGAGCTTGCCGAGGCGGTTGAGGAGCTGAAGGTGCTTGCACAGCGTCTCGGGCAGCAATGGGCGGTCGACTGCCGGGTGGATGCCCGCAACGACGACGCGTCGATCCCGATCCGCCTCCAGCTCGATCTTCAGCAACTGCTCCGCGAAGCCGTCGCCAACGCGGTGCGCCACGGCGGCGCAAGCCGGATCGACGTCGACGTCGGGGTCGACCAGGATCAGCTCCGGCTCGAAGTGAAGGACAATGGCTCCGGATTCCTGCCGGCGAACGGATCGGTGGTTGAGCCCTGGTCGCTCAAGGAGCGCGTCGACCGCGCGCACGGATCGCTATCGCTCTTCTCGGAACCCGGTTGTACGAACCTGGTTATCACGCTTCCACTTACAGGGGCTGCGGCATGACTCGAGTATTGATTGCCGATGACCATCCGATGATCGCCGCGGCGCTCGACGTGCTGCTTCGAGGTAGCGACTATGAGCTGATCGGCCGCGCCCGAAGCGGTGCCGAGGCTCTGTCGCAGGTCGAGCAATTGAAGCCGGATATCCTCCTGCTCGACGTCAATATGCCCGACGGCACCGGGCTCGACGTGCTCCGCCAGCTGCGCGATTCGCGCAAGGCGCCGGCAATCATCATGCTCACCGCCGGCATGGACGATCCACAGCTAATCGCTGCCGATGGCCTCGATCCCGAAGGAATGGTCCTCAAGACGTCGGACCCGGCGCTGCTTCTCGAATGCATGGAGCAGGTGCGGAGCGGCGAACGCTGGACCGACCCGGAGATCGCCGAGCGAACCCGCCAGGCCAAGGACAAGGCGTCGAAGGTGCCCTCGCTCACCCCGCGCGAGCGCGAGCTGATCGAGCTCGTCCGGCAGGGCCTCAGGAACCGCGACATCGCCGCCAAGCTCGGAGTCACCGAGGGGACCGTGAAAGTCTATCTCCACGCGATCTTCGACAAGGTCGGAGTCGACAATCGCACTGAGCTCGCGATGCGCGCCGGCGAGCTCCTGGGGAAATAGCCGGCGTTCCTGGCGAACCTCAGCCGCGCGGTTCGAAGATCAGCAGCTTGGCCGTTCCCGGCCTGACCTTCGGGCGGCCGTTGGGCGTCGAAGCGGCGTCGACGTCGGCCGCGGCGACGAACAGTCGCCCGTTCCTCGGGTCGACCGACATCGTCCGCCCGCTGACCAGGCTCTGAACCGTCGCCAGCGCGACGTAGCGATCGGGGCCTTCCTGCTGGTACACACTGATGGTCCCGTCACGGCCGTTGGAGCTGAAGACGCGCTTGCGCACCGGATCATAGGCCACCGCGTCATTGCCGCGGCCGATCGGTAGCGACGCGACGAGCCGGCCGGTCCTCCCGTCCATCACAACCATCACGCTGTTCGCGCATCCCATGAACACGCGGCTCGTGCGCGGGTCGACGGCGAGGCCATGCGGGCCGGTGCAGCCGTCGGCGTGCCAGCGTCCGACCAGCCGGTTGGTCCGCGCGTCGATCTTGAGCAGATTGCCGGTCGCGACGCCCGCGACGTAAATGGATCCGCGGCCGTCGCCCTCGCCATATTCCAGCTTCTCGCCGGCGGCGATGGTCGCGACCGGAGCGTCGGTCTTCGGGTCGATGACGGTCACGGACTGTGGATCGCCCTCGATCACGAAGACATGGCCGGTGGCGCGGTCGAATGCGATCGCGTCGGCGTCCATCTGCGCCGGGATTTCCCGGACGATCTTGAGGCTGCCGAGGTCGAACGCGACCGCTTTGCCGTTCCTTCCATCATCGGTGAATCCCTGGTGCGTGGTGGACGAGACGGCGGTTCCGTGAGTGCCGCCGGCAATCCCCTCGACCTCGCCGACGAGGTCGCCGCTCCGGGCGTCGACCACCGCCAGGCGGTCGCCGTGGGCGACGTAAACCCGATCCGTCTGATCGTCGTAAACGACATAGTCCCAGCGGTCCGGCGCACCGAGCGGAACGCTCTTCACCAGCGCGTAGGTCGGAGCGGGTGCGGCGGAAATGGATGCCGCGGCGGTCAAGACGGCGAATGCGATTCCAAGCGCTTTCACGAAAGATCCTCCCTCAATCCGAATTGTCGCCAACCCATTCAGAAGAACAGCCCGAGCGACCCGTAGAAATGATAGCCGGTGCTGCGATCGGCCCAGGTCGGGCCGCCCGAGAACAGCAGGGCGTAATGGTCCGACAGCCTGACGATCGCGCCGACCCCGGCGCTCGTTTCGGCGGTCCCGTCGTCGCTGTCGCGTTGCTGCCACGCGACTTCGCCGCCGACCGACACGGCCTTGGTCAGGTCGTGCGTCACGGCAAGTCCGATCTGCCAGAAATTGCGGTTCCCCGGCCCGGGACTGATCTCATATCCGCCGCCGCCGAAGACGCTCGTGCCCCCGCGAAAATCCTTCTCGGCCCAGATCGGCAGCAACAGCTGCGTCCGTTCGTGACGCTCGATCGTGGAGGTCGGGAGGAACGCGCGGGGGAAGATCGCCGCGGACACGCCCGCCTTGTCGTCGTTGAAGAACCGATATTTGACGGCGAGCTCGACCTGGCCGGTCCCGCTTCGCCACCCATGGCCCGCCTCGTGGGAAAAGCTCAGCGGCAGGGTCGCGGTCAGCTGCACGTCCCTCACCGGCCCGTAATTGAGGTCTATGCCGGCGTCGGCACCGACATCCGAATGCATCCCCCCGCCGTCGCTGAACGCGTAGATCTCCCAATGACCGGTCTCCGTCGGGACAGGGTCGTCGGTGATATACGGGGGCCCGGCGAACGCCGGACCGGCGGCCGCCGTTACGGCCAGTGCGGCGACAAGACGAACCTTCACGTTCGCGCTTCCGCCTCTCCCGGATGGCTTCCCGGGCGCTGCGGCAGGATCAGGACCAGCGCGATGATCACGACGACGAGCACCGCCGATGCGAGCGGCCGGCTCCATTCGAGTCCGCCGTCCGCGACTGGCTTGTCGAGGAAATCGCCGACCGTCGCGCCAAGCGGTCGCGTAAGGATGAAGGCCGCCCAGAACAGGCCGACCCGGTTTGCGCGCGTCGTGAAATAGAGGATCGCGAGGATCGCAAGTCCGGCGCCGAAGACCAGCGCTCCGCCGCCGTAGCCGAGGCCGAGCCCGCCCGAAGCGACATCGTCCGCCGCCCAGTCGCCGAGCGCGGTGCCCAGCGTCTGCGAGAAAGTGATCGTCAGCCAGTAGAAGCTCTCCTCGCGCGGGCCGAAAATCCGCCGGACGTCGACGTGACCGAGCGTCCGGTGCCAGGCGAACAGCGACAGGATCACGCAGGCGAGGAGCAGCAGCGAGCCGCCCGGATAGCCGATCCCGAGCGACCGGTCCGCGAAATCGGCGAGCGTCGTTCCGCACGTGGTCGAAGCGACGATCGTCGCCCAGTAGATCCACGGATTGAACTTGCGCGCGCGGATCTGGACCCAGACCAGCACGATCAGCGCGATTCCGAAGATGGCGGTGCCGATCAGGTAACCTCCGTAGACGGGATGGGAGGTCGTCTCGCCGAGCCAGCTCATGGTCACGGTGTCGCCGCCGGTCTCGCCGAGCGTCGTCGCGAGAATCTTGACGATCCAGAAGCCAAGCGTGACAGCCGGGACCTTGCTGAACGCGTGCCGGGCGGGAGACTGATCGATCACGCTTCCAGCCGTTGCATCTCGCTTTTTCGCTTGCAAGCGGCGGCGGATTACAAATTGGGAAACCGCTCGCCCCTTGCTCGTTCAGCTCCAAAGGAGACGCCATGCAAACCCGTGAGCTCGGCCGAAGCGGCCTCAATGTCTCGGCGATCGGCCTCGGCTGCATGGGCATCAGCCAAAGCTACGGCACGCCGCTCCCGCGCGCTGCGGGCGTCAAGCTGATCCGCGACGCCGTCGAGCGCGGCGTCACCTTCTTCGACACGGCCGAAGTCTATGGGCCGTTCACGAACGAGGAGGTCGTCGGGGAGGCGCTTCGGCCACTTCGTGACCGGGTCGTCATCGCTACCAAGTTCGGCTTCGACATCGATCCCGAAACCCACACGACCCGCGGCGTCGACAGCCGTCCAGAGCACATCCGCCAAGCGGTCGAAGGCTCGCTCCGCCGCCTCGGCATCGAGACCATCGACCTCCTCTACCAGCACCGGGTCGATCCGAACGTGCCGATTGAGGACGTCGCCGGCACCGTCCGCGATCTCATCGGTGAGGGGAAGGTTCGGCACTTCGGCATGTCCGAGCCGGGCGTCCAGACGCTCCGCCGCGCCCACGCGGTCCAGCCGGTCACCGCCGTCCAGAACGAATATTCGCTTTGGTGGCGGGCGCCCGAGAACAACGGAATCCTCGAAGCCTGCGACGAGCTCGGAATCGGCTTCGTGCCCTATTCGCCGCTTGGGCGCGGCTTCCTCACCGGATCGATCACACAGGCGAGCCAGCTCGGCGAAGGCGACTTCCGCAAGTCGAGCCCGCGCTTTTCGCCGCAAGCGATCGACAAGAACCTCGCTTTCGTCGACCTGCTGAAGCGCGTCGCGGCGGAGAAAGGCGCGACGCCCGCGCAGATCGCGCTCGCTTGGCTCCTGGCCCAGCGGCCGTACATCGTCCCGATTCCCGGCACGACCAAGCTTCACCGGCTGGAGGAGAATATCGGGGCAGCCAGCATAGGGCTCACGCACTCGGACCTCCTCGACATCGGCGAGGGCCTCTCGCGGATCGAGCCCGAAGGCGAACGCTACGCGCCCGCGCAAATGGCGATGGTCGGTCGCGAGGCGCCGGCGAAATTGCAGGCGCACGACCCAGCCTAGTCATCTCCTCGTGTTATCTACCCCGTGACTGCTTCGTCCGCGACTTGGATTCGGCGATCACCTCGCGGACTGCCGAAACGACCGCTTCGGGCTGGCTGATCTGGATGTGATGCGTGGCATCTGGCACCACTCTGTTCACTCCGCGGCTGGACAGTTTCGCCATTCGGTCATGCTCTTGCAGCCACACGCGGTTGCGGATTGCCTGGTCGGCATCCGGCGGGCTCGTTCCGCCGGCGGTGAGGATGATGAATGGAAGGTCGCCCCACGAACGCCGGGAAGCGTCGACCTGATCGGCGCTCCGCCCCTCGAATTCGACAAGTTCGGACAGCGCCATTCGATAGGAATCGGGCGTATTCCTTGAAACCAGCGCCTTGACCACAACCGGCGGCAGGTCGGGGTCAGGATCGCCGATACAATCCTTCCACGTCTGAGAATCTCTTGCGGGAACGCCGAGCTGGAGGCGAGTGATACAGGAGCGGAAGGTTGCGATCTGCTGTTCAGCCGCGGGACGGTAGGCAGGGGTAACCTCCTCATAGCGGGCAACCTGATGCTCGAACGAGGGATCGACCAACACCACGCCCGCAACCTGGTCCAGGTGCCGATCGACGAACAGCCGCGTGTGCAGCCCGGCGATCGACGCGCCGACGATAACATAAGGCCGTGGCAGGCGAGCGCTGCGGATCAACCGTTCGAGATCGTCGCTCAAGGCTTCTGCGGTGCGCGGAACAGGTCCGGGATCGCTAAAGCCGTTGCCTGCACGATCATAGGCGCAAACCTTGGTCGAGCGGGCGAGTTCGGCATGGACCTTCCGCCATGAGCTGACGTCATCGCCAAGCCCGCCATCGAGAATGACCGTCGGTGAACCCGAACCGAGGCAGAACAGGTTCAGCCGCCGTCCGCCGACGTCCACCAGTTGATGCGGTCGAGCGTAATCGTTCCAGCTATAGGCCGGCGCAGGCGAAGAGGGCGCGGATGCGGTCAAAAACAGGCACGAGAGGATTGCAGCCGCATAAAAACTGCGTTGAGCCGCGATGCGCATTTTCGAATCATATACGGCGGGCCACGGCCGCGCCAGACGCGCTCAATCGTGCGAAAGGATGTCGGCCCGCGCCGCGGCATATTCCTGGGGGGTTACGCGTCCGTCGTGATTTGCGTCGGCGAGATTGCGAAACGCCGCGGCGGCGGCCTGCGCTTCATCGGGCTCGATCAGCAGGTCGTGATTGGAGTCATAATATTTGAGCGCCCAGTTCATCAGGACCCAGTCCCGCTCGAACAGCTGCATCGCCGGCGGCGGAGTCTTGAGGCTCGCCGGCGTGGGCTGAGCCGCAAGCGGTCCAGCGACCGCCGCAAGACAAAGCGCAATGGTGAACCGGGCCATGGCGCACAAACGCCCGAGAGCGCGCCGCGTTCACCCTCCGGGAGGTCATTCACTCACATGCTGTCCGGATGTCTGTTTTCCACCCATTCCTGCCAATACGCCCTTCTGTTACGGTGACGTAACCGCCGGGGGCCGCTCGCAATGCATTTCCACCTTCCAAAGCCGCTCCACGGCTGGCGCGCGTTCGCCGGCGAGGTCGGGATCATCGTCATTGGAGTGCTGATCGCGCTCGCGGCGGAAGCGGTGGTGCAGTCGCTTCACGACCGGCAGGTGGCCGAGGATGCGCGGCAGAACGTGCGCGCCGAAGCGGCGTTCAACGTCGGCTTCATCCGCGACCGGCTCAGGTCCCAGGCGTGCATCGACCGGCGCATCGGTGAGTTGCAGGCAATCCTCTCGCGGTCGGGAAACGGACCGCTGGCGACTCAGCCGACATGGTTGGCGCGGCCCCCGGTAACGCCCTTTTTCTTCGGGCGATGGGAAGCGGCGACCGCGAGCGGCCGTAACAGCCTCTTCTCTGCCGACGAGCAGGGGAAGTTCAGTATGCTGTATCGAATTTTCACACAGTACGACACGGACCAGGCGCGCGAACAGGCGGTATGGTCGCAGCTCCGCGCGCTGGAATGGTGGCAGGGACCGCTCGGACCGCAGGCTCGGCTGAACTTCGCGCAGGCGCTTGAGCAAGCTCGGTATCTGTCGTGGGACTTACGCTATGCAGGTAGCTACGCCGTGCGCTTCGCCGGGCAGATGGGGCTGTCGGACGAGCCTTTGGGGCCTGAGGTCTACGCGATCTGCCTGCCCATCACTGAGACCCGGGCGGACGCGCTGAGGCGGCTCAAAGCCCCGTTCGGCGAGCCATAGGATTATGCATTTCCACCTTCCCAAACCGCTTCACGGCTGGCGCGCGTTCGCGGGCGAAGTGGGCATTATCGTCGTCGGCGTGCTGATCGCGCTCGCGGCGGAGCAGGTGGTCGACGACATTCGATGGCACCAAAAGGTGGGGGTCGTCCGCAAGTCGTTGACGGAAGAGCTCGGGAACGACCGCGGGCGATGGCAGGTCGACATGGCGGAAGCGCCGTGCCTGCTCGACAGCATCGACAAGCTCGACCACTGGGCGCGGAGCGGCGGCTCCGGCGACGTGACCGCTGCCTCCGCCGATCTCAGCAACGGTGGCCTCCTGTGGATGCATTCCGCCAATTGGCAGTTGGCGACGGCCAGCCAGACGCTCGACCATTTCCCGATGGAGCAGCAGCTGGAGTTTGCAACTGCCTATGACGGCGTCGCGCACCGCCAGGTCGACATCGAGAAGGCCGCGGACCTTTTCGAGAGCATTGGCAGCCTTATTCCGTTGGCGGATACCGAGGAGGGCCGCCGCGACCTTCGCGGGGCGCTCGGCAAGCTCAAGGAGCGGATCGCCGCCCTCACCGGCAATGACGCCTATATGCGCAGGCATTTCGATGCGCTCGGCGTAAAGCCCGACACTCGCGACTTTGCAGCAGACCTGAGCGGCTCGCGCTGCGGCGGGGAGATCCAGCATGCACTTCCACCTTCCTAAGCCGCTGCACGGCTGGCGTGCGTTCGCGGGCGAGGTGGGGATCATTGTCGTTGGCGTGCTGATCGCCCTCGCTTTCGGACAGGTGGTGCAGTCGATCCATGACCGATCGGTGGCAGAACAGGCGCGCGACGCGATCCGCGCAGAGGTGCGGGAAAACCTTTGGTGGCTTGAGTTTCGCGACAGTTACGAGCCCTGTATCGATGGCATGCTCGCTCAGCTTGGTGACGTGCTCGATCGGGCCCGGGCGGGTCAGCCGACGCCGCTGATAACGAATCTCCACTTTCCGGTTTACGCGAAGATCACGTCGCTTCGCTGGGACGCGAACGCGGAGGCGGGACGCACCAGCCTCTTCTCCGGGAACGAGCAGCGCCTGCTCGGCAACATGTATTTTACAACCCAGGATTTCCGGACCTCACAAGATCAGGAGGAGACCGTTTGGGCGCGAATGGGCTTCGTCGAAGGACTCACCCACTTCACCCCTGCCGATGTTCACGACCTGAGTGTGCTCCTGGCAGAGGCGCGGTATCGCAATCTCATGGCGAAGCTGAGCATCGAACGAGGCAATCAATGGGCTTCAAAGCTGCATCTGGTCGCGTCCAATCCCAGTTCGGTCGAGAACCTTCGGCTATCCGCAAGACGCATTTGCCCTCCGTTGAGCGCGACAAATCAGCAGCCTTGAATGAGAGGACGAGAGTAAAGGCGTTTCCCATCTCGCACTGCGCCAACGTCCGCTTTCGACCCAAAGCAGGCCACTGACTTATCCCTGCGGTGCGATCGCCGCTCTCACCGCCTTGTGAAGCGTTTCGGCGCGGAAGGGCTTGGCGAGGAGCGGCGCGTCGGGCGCGGTACGCTTGACCGCGTCCGTCTCGCTGTAGCCGGAAACGAACAGTATGGCCTGGTCGGGAAGCTTGGCGCGGATCTTCCTCGCCACCTCCGCGCCGGACATTTCGGGCATGATGAAATCGACGATCACCAGGTCGGCTTTTTCGCGTTCGAATTGCTTGAGGCCGCCGCGGCCGTCGCTCGCCTGGCGGACTCGATATCCCTGCTCTTCCAGGGTCTCGGCGATGAATGCGCGCACGTCGGGGTCGTCGTCGATCACCAGCACCGACGCCGGAACCCGCTGCGGCTCGGCCTGCGCCTGGTCGGCGTCGGCGACCGTCGAGTCCCTCGTGACATCCGCCTCGGCCTTGCGGAACAGCAGCTTTACCGCCGTGCCCTCTCCGATCCGGCTTTCGATCCGCGCCGAGCCGCCTGACTGGCGCGCCATGCCATAGACCATCGACAGGCCGAGGCCCGTGCCCTTGCCGACCTCCTTGGTCGTGAAGAAGGGCTCGAACGCGCGCTCGGCGATCTCGGGCGGCATTCCGGCGCCGGTATCGCTGATGGTCAGCTCGACATATTCGCCGTCCTCGAGCTCGGCGTCGTTTGAAATCGACACCGGGCGGGTGGCGAAGCTCAGTACGCCGCCGTCGGACATAGCGTCGCGCGCGTTGATCGCGAGGTTGAGGATCGCGACTTCCAGCTGGGTCGGGTCGGCCATCACCGGGAACATGGCTTCGTCCAGATCGAATTCCTTCGTGATCCCCGGGCCGAGCACGTTCCGAAGCAGCGGGCGCATGTTCTCGATCAGCGGCGCGACATAGGTCGGTCGTACCTCGAGCCGCTGCACGCGGCTGAACGCGAGCAGCTGGGCGGTGAGCCGCGCCCCGCGTTCGGCGGCTCCCAAGGCGTTCTCGGCATAGCGCTTGAGCTTGGCGTCGGCGGCGCGCTTGGCGATGATGTCGAGGCCGCCGACCACCACCGTCAGCAGATTGTTGAAGTCGTGCGCGATCCCGCCGGTCAGCTGCCCCAGCGCCTCCATCTTCTGACTTTGCCGGAGCTGCTCCTGCGCCGCCTTCAAATCGGTGATGTCGCGCGCTTCGAACAGAAGATAGATGACCTTGCCGTCGGGCCCGTGGACCGGCTGGACCGAGACGTCGAGATAGGCCGTTGGCGACCCCGCCCGCTCGAGCCGCACCTCCTGCTCGAACAGCTTCCCCGACGCCGCCTGCTTGACCGCCTTCTTCATCAGCTCGACGTGCTGCGGGTACATCTTGAGCGTCGGCGCATCCCAGATCTTCGCGCCGATCGAATCGCGGAAATTGTCCGCCCGCCACGGCGCGTCCTTGCGATTGAGTTCGACGATGGCGCCGTCGGGTTGCATCAGCACCAGCACTTCCAGAACCGTGTCGAACACCGCCCGGAACCGCGCCTCCGAATGGGCCAGCTCGCGCGTCTGCTCCTCGACCTGCCGGCGAAGCTCCAGCTCCGCCTCCTTGGCAAGCGTGATGTCGGTCGCGGCGCCGATGAACCCGACATGCTCCCCGTCCGGCCCGAACCGCGGCGAGCTGGTGCTGCGAAGCCAGCGATAGTCGCCGTCCCCGCGCCTGAATCGCCCCTCGAGCGTGAACGTGCGGAGCGACTCCTCCCCGGCGATGCTCTCCGCGAGCACCCGCTCGGCATCGTCGGGATGGATCCCCGAACGCCAGTCGTAGAGCCGCGCCGCCTCCCGGTCCGACGTCCCCAGATATTCCATATAGGCGTCGTTGACGAAGTCGCGCGTCCGGTCGAGCCGGGTCACCCACATCAGCACCGGCGCCGAATTGGCGATCCGCCGGAAGCGCGCCTCGCTCTCCTTCAGCGCCCGCTCGGCCACCATCCGCTCGGTGATGTCCTCGACCAGCATGACCATGCCCGCGACCGATCCGTCGCGTCCCGGCCACGGCACATATTCGGCCTGGATCGCGACCGGCCCCCGGGTCGGATGCTCCTGCTCGGCGACGAAGAACTGCCGTTCCCCGGAAAGCGCGGCGCGGACCAGCGGCTCGCGCACGTCGAACACGTCGTCGCCCATCAGCTCGCGCAGCGGCCGGTCGACGAGGCTCGAGCGCGGCTGGCCGAGATATTCGGCCATCGGCCGGTTCAGGAAGCGCACGACCTGGCCGCGGTCGACATAGGCGGTCATCACCGGAAGCAAATCGGCGAGCGCGATCAGCCCCGGCCCGGTGAACATCTCCTGCGGCATGTGCGCCGGAAGCGGCGCCCCGAGCATGTCGTCGACGGTGAGCTCGAGCGGAGCGGCGGCGCCGGCAGGAGCGGCGAGCGGCAGCGCCGGGTCCTCCGCGGCCGTTGCCGCCGCCGCCGCGGCCGGCGCGGCGGTCGCGGCCGCCTTGCGCGAATCGGGGGCGCCCCGCGGCCGAACCCCGGCCTCAGTCCCGTCCCCGCCTTTCGCGCCCCGGCTGGCCATGGCGCTCAAGTTTAAGAATTTTTTGCCAAGAGTCGATGACATGAGTTGTTAAGCACGACGCGTAAGCGGCGGTTGGCGGGGTGCGGGTTTGCGGGGGGTGAATGCGCAGAGGATTTGACGCACGCGCCCTGTCTTGCCTAGCCTGACGCTGCTCGGCTGGGGGTGGGCGTGGACGTTGAAATCGTCAGGTACAACGAGCGGTACAAGGCACTGGCAACTTTTTGCGACAATGGAGCGCTCGCTCTGTTCGTCGCCAGCTTTGCGCAATTTTTCGCCGTCAACGGTTCGAACCTTCTTGTCGTGTTCGGCGTTCTACTAGGCCTCGCATTCCTCTTTGGCGCATGGCATATTAGAGGCCTGATCCAGTCGGAGGCCGAGTGAGCAACAACGAATTCATTCTTCTGCTTTCGTTTGGAACCGCGCTGCTCGGCGGAATACTCGCCGTTGCCCACATCTCTGCTTATCGGTTGAACCAGCGGCGGCAGCTGCACCTTCACAAGCAGGTGCTGGCGCCGGACCCTGGAAGCATCCTCGAGCCCGAATTGGATTTGGGCCCTGATGGGCGGTTCGGCGACGTGCTCGTCGGCAAGAACATTTCGGTCCAGGTCAGGCACGCCGAGACCGCGCGGTAGCGCCGCGCAGCCCTCACTCTCCTGTTGAGTGCAGTGTCAGCGCAAGCCTTGCGCCCCGGCGCCGACCTCTCGCGACCCGGCTGGCCATGCCGCTCAAGTCTAAGAATTTTTTGCCAAGAGTCGATGACATGGGTTGTTAAGCACGACGCGTAAGCGGCGGTTGTCGGGGTGCGGGTTTGCGGGGCGACTCGCTAGATTGCGGGAATGGTTTCGAAGTTTGCTGGCCGGAAATTCCCTGACATGCGCTGGTCGCGCCCGGCTTTTCACTCTGAAGG
>DATNFJ010000081.1:0-22718 GCA_035606455.1 Sphingomicrobium sp. | reverse complement strand
CGCTTGGACAAGCTGATCGCGAAGCAAGCGGCCGACGCGAAGGCGAAGGGCATAGACCTCCCGCCCATCCCGGCGTTCACGGTCCATGACATTCGACGTTCCGTGGCGACTGGCATGGCCGAGCTCGGGGTGTCGGTTGAGCACATCGAGCGGGTGCTCGGCCACGAGCTCGGCGGTGTCGCGGGCACCTACAACGTCCACGACTACTTCCCCGAGAAGCTCGCCGCACTTGAGCTGTGGGGGAAACAATGGAGCTGACCGCCGCGCAACGGGGCGAGCTGGACCTCATTCGCTCGGAGGGGCAGCGCGATGCCTATGCTCGCGACGCCCGGCCTCCCACGAAACCCGCCTACAGGGAGACTCGCCGCCGCTTGGAGGCGCTTCGCGATGCGTGGGAGGCTGTCGACCACGACACGCGGATGCAGATATCTCTTGGTGTCTCGCGGATGTGGGATGACGACAGCGACGAAGCGTCGCTTCCCGACCTCGCCCCGGTGATCGACGACCTGTTGGCTGGGATGGAGCTGCCTGGCCACCGGCCGGAGGACGTGCCGGGTGTCGGTCAAGCGACAGCGCTGCTCTGGTCCGCGTGGTGCGCCCGGCGCCCGGCTGGCGAGGTCCCGATTGACCGCGACGCGCGAGAGGCCATCGGCGCCGAGCTCGCCGCACTGTTTCATATGCCGGTGCACGAGGCCGAGCGGCGTGCCGTTGCGGTGTTGCGCTCGCTGGACAAGCGGTGCGAGCTCCCCGGTAGAAAAGGGTACGGCTCCTGATCCCCTTCTCCTAAGTCCATTTCGCTGAACAATGCCGTCGGCGAGAAACCTCCCGATCCCCCGGGAACCGAACCGGGGATAGGAGGAGGTCGAGATGCCGGAGCCCAACCAGCCGGTCGAGTTCATCAACATCAAGGACGTGGTGCAGCTCACGTCGCTGAGCAAGCCAGTCCTGTACCGCATGATGCGACGGGGGGAGTTCCCGCGTCAGGTGTCGCTCTCACCGCGCCGCGTCGCGTGGGTCCTCTCGGAAGTCGACGAGTGGCAGCGTGTGAGAACAGCAAAGCGCGAGCAGGCCGCGGAGGCGGCGTAGTGGTCCACCCCCGGAGTAAAGGAGTGGACCACGCGGACTAGCGGCGCACGAAGGAGCACCGAGGGCAATATACTCGCCCGAGGTGAGAGGGCCGAAGCCCTTTCCATTGAACGCATCGCATTCGAGAAGTGGACCGCTCCGGCAGACCGGGCCGAGAGCGAGTGAATGACATGAGCGAGGGGCTCAATCCCGACCGTGATTTGATCCGGTTTCTTGAATGGCTCCGGCCGCACGATACCGGCTTCCCCGGTGTGGCGTTGACTGTGATCCCTGTCGGCGGCGGTCGCACCACTACGGCGACGAGCTTCGACGCCAAGGCGGGAGCAGGCTGGGCAACGCAGTTCCGCGGCAAACAGAATTGCTATTACATGGTGAACCCGCCGCGGGGCGCGCTGACAAAGAAGGCCGCGAAGCCGGAGGTCGCAGCGCTGGCTTTCCTGCACGTCGACATTGACCCAAAGAAGGGTGAGGATTGGCAAGAGGAGCGCGAGCGCATCCTCGGGTCGCTGGAGGCCTTCTCGCCGCGTCCGTCCGCGGTGATCGACAGCGGCAACGGCTATCAGGCGCTTTGGAGGCTGCGCGATCCGATCCCAATCAACGGCGAGGCGCATTGGACGGAGCTCGAAACCTACAATCGGCAATTGGCAGCCGACCTCGACGGCGACAGCACGCATGACGTCTCACGCATCCTCCGCCTCCCCGGTCTCATCAATCTGCCCGACGAGAAAAAGCGCAAGCGCGGTCGCGTGGAGCGAGCGACCGCCACGGTCTGGCTTGAGGACAGCGCATACATACTAGGGGACGACTTTACGCCAGCGCCCCCCGAGAAAGGCCGAACGGCGGCCGGTGCGGCCGTCGAGCTCCCCGGCGAGTTGCCTACCATTGATCTCGACGATCTTCCGGCGGCGGTGACGCCACGCACCCGCATGTTGATCGTACAGGGCGACGACCCGGACGATCCTACTAAGTATGGGTCGAAGAGCGAGGTAATGTGGGCCGTGGTCTGCGAGATGGTCCGCGCAGATTGCTCGAATGAGTTAATTGCCGCCGTGCTGCTCGACCCCGATTTCGGGATCAGTGACCATCCGCTGCGGCAGAGGCACCCCATTGAGTATGTCGCCCGCCAGATTGAGCGAGCTCGGGAGGACAATGACGCCGGTGGCAGGCGAGTGCTCGACCCGAAGGCACCCTTCCGAACCGCAATGCGTCTCCACGAAGAGCTCTTCCCCGACGCGATCCACACGAACCAAGATTGGCTCAAGTACGAGCGCGGCGCCTACCGCTATGTCGAGGATGCGACGATGCGGAGCACGCTGTACTGCGCGCTGGAAGAAGCGGTCGTGCGCAAGGTCATTGAGAAGAAGACCACTTACCTCCCCTTCAACCCAAACCGGGAGAGTGTTGGAGGCGTGCTCGACGCGCTGGAGGGGCTCGCGCACCAGCCCGCTGACGGGATGGCGCCGCCAGTGTGGCTCGACGGTAGCGGGCCGCCTCCGCTGGAAATCGTGGCGCTGCGCAACGGGTTGCTCCATGTCCCGAGCGGCGAGTTGTTGCCCGCGACGCCGCGTTTCTTCACTCGCAACGCGCTCGACATCGACTTCGCGGCCGACTCGCCGCCCGCGGTCGAATGGCTGCGGTTCGTGGAACAGGTGTTTCCAGACCCCGCCGCCGCCGCCCTGCTGCAAGACTGGTTCGGCTACCTGCTGTTGCCGGACACCTCGCTTCAGAAAATCATGCTGCTGGTCGGGCCGACCCGCTCTGGCAAGGGCGTCATCCAGCATGTGATCACGGCGCTGGTCGGCGCGGGCAACGTTTGTGCACCAAGTCCGAACAGCCTTGGGGGGACGAATGTCGGCGCACTTCAACCGCTAATAGGCTCCACCGTAGCTTTCCTTACGGATGCGCGCTTCGGCGGGCGCTCGGACAAGGTGGCGATCACCGCCAACTTGCTGGCCATATCGGCTGGCGACCCGATGACAATCGACCGGAAGCATAAGGCAGCTTGGACCGGGCGCCTCGCGACGCGCCTGATTGTGATGAGCAATGAGCTGCCGGGGCTTCGTGACAACAGCCCCGCACTCGCAAATCGTTTCACGCCGCTGATCCTTGAACATAGCTTCCTCGGACGGGAGGACCCGGGGCTGGCGGCGCGCATAATAGCGAACGAGCTACCGGGGGTGCTGGTCTGGGCGCTTGACGGCTGGCGGCGGTTGCGTGGGCGGGGCCACTTCGCCTTGCCGGTGGCCTCCGAGGAGGCGATTGCCGAGATACTCGACCTCGGCTCGCCGGTCGCCGCGTTTGTCAACGCGCGCTGCGAACTCGGCGAGAGCAGCAGCGTGGAGAAGGAACGGCTGTATCGCGCCTATCGCACTTGGTGTGAGGCCACCGAGCAGCACGCGGTGGCGCCCAACGTTTTCGGCAGAGACCTCGGCACGGCGACCGGAGGCAAGGTGCGGCCGGGCAAGACGCGGGTCGGGGCGGCGGACGGCGGCAGGGTGACCGTCTACTTGGGCGTCGAACTTCGCGACCGACCCGGTCCGGAACCCGGTCCGCCAGCGTTGCCCTTCGACCCTGATGCTCAGTTGGCACGCGAGCCGTATTGAGTCGGGCTGGGTTGAGGCTGGGATCGGGCTGGGTTCCGACCATGCCATTCGCCCAAGGAAAACGCCGCCGGTCCGGGCGGGCCGGGTTATTCTCGGGTTCTCCCGAGAGAGGACAAAAGCGGGAGAAGAGAAGGTCGGCAGAAAAGGAGGGGAGCAGATTAGGAAGAAACCCGGCCCGCCCGGACCGCCTTCCCCGTTTGGGCAACAGGACGCCCAGCCGACCGCACAATCCGATCACCGCTCACGCGCGCCCGGGCGACAGCAACAAGGTAGCCGCTCCTCCCGTAGGCGGAGCTACGTCGTCGGCCGGGCCAAGCCTTCCTGGCCTCGCGTGGGCTGAGGTTCGCTCGGGGTTTCGGGAAGGGGGTCCATCGGTTGGTTCTGCTGGCCCGAGGTCCGCACAGACTTCCGGCGCGTCCAACCTGCTTGGGCTCGGGCACTGGCGCCGATGCTTCGGCTGATTGCAAGGCGCCGTCCGTAGATGAAGCCTTGGTTGCTGGCCTCCATGTGGAAGTGAGCGGCGTAGGCCGGGTGAACGCCCTTGAGCGCGTACTTGGCAACGCCCCCGGCGTGATCAACGTCGAGGAAATGCACGGCCCGACCCAAGTATGTGATGCCGGTAATCTTCTCGACCCTCGCGCGGACAATTCGCTCCAATTCCGCCCTGCCACCCTCGGGAGCCCTCACGAGCCAATGGACATGTCGCGGGCCGTCTTCGGGGTGTTCATGGACCGCGAGACAATCGAACGGGCCGAATGGGCGGCCCTTCTTGCGCTGATACCGCCACCAACGGGACACCCGGGCCCACACGGCCTGAAACGCCGATCCGGCCTCTGTGATGCCTACCCCCAATGAGGAGAAGTCGATGGTGATCATGAGGTTGAGACGCCGCCCATTATCGTTGGCAAACCTGACTGCGTGAAATCCTCGTGCTGCCTGCTTCGGGCCTATGACTCCGGCCCCCCATTTTGTCGCCACTGCACCCACCTTATACCTGACGCCATCCTCCTCGTGGCGTTCCCGGCTTGTTCTACCACGTTTGGCCTCTAGAACAAAACGAGAATCATCAAGCCTTCACCGTCGGGTTTTGACCGGTCGCCAGCTATCCTCCGGGGCACGGCGCGGCTCCCCCTCACCGACCAGCGCAAGGCCGCATTCCTCGCCGAGCTCGCCCGGCACGGAATAGCCATGCGAGCGGCCCGCGCGGCGTCGCCGCACAGCGAGACAGGATGTCTCTCCACCTTCGCCGACGAGCGTCAGCGCGACACAGCATTCGCCGCGGCTTGGGATGAGGCGGTCGACGGCGCCCGAGCCGAGATCGAGCACGAAATCTACCGCCGTGCTCAGGAGGGCTATGACGAGCCTGTCTTCGGCGGGAAGTACCGCGAACAGGTGGTTGGCACGGTGCGCCGGTACAGCGACCGCCTGCTCGAGCTGCGCGCCCGGGCCTTGTTGCCCGCCTACCGCGACGCGGCTGCCCTGAACGTCAACAAGCGCGTGACGCACGACGTGGAAATTGGCCTGCTCGGCGATGCCGTCGCCAGTGTCGCCCTCAAGCTGGCCCGCACCTTCCGGCCGGAGCCGGTCCTGATCGAGGCGAGGCCCGCCGATGAGTAGGGACGGCGCACTGGACCAGCTCGCCTTCCTGATCGGGCTCCGGCTCATGGGACCCGACGAGCGGCGACGCCTCCGGCTCGCGCTCGCCAGCGACAAGGCCCTTGAGCCCGCAATGCGCATCGACACCACCCGCCTGCATCGCCTCGAAGCGCTGTTGTCCGGCGCCCGGCCGCCGGAGACGCTTCAGGACCGGCTCGACCTCGCTGCCGCCGCGGCGGAGCGGAGCGCGCCGCCACTCAGTCCATCGTTCTGGTCCGCCCGCGTGGCCGACCTCATCGCCGCTGGCTTCGAAGCCGCCGAGGCGAGGCAGCTAATCGCCGAGGTGCGGGCGCGCGTGGAGATCACAGAGACGAATGAAGGGGAGCGCACCGAATGCTCGCAATGACGAAGAGGCGGCGGATCACCCGCGGCCGGAGCGAGGCGGCCGACGAGCGGCTGCGCGCGGCCAAGAACCTCGTCGCGGCCATCGCCGAGGCCGAGGAGGCAATGTCGGCCATGCGCGCCGCCAACGACAAGTTCTACCGCTCGGAGATTGGCGCCGAGCAGGCCGCGCTGGACGCGCTGCGCCGGGAGCGGGAGCGAATGTTCCTGTTCCACCTCACCGCGCAGATCGTCGCCGACGCGCCGGTGTTCGCGCGCCTGCTTGGGCTGAGGGTGACGACGCCCAAGCCGATGCCGCTCGTCGAGTGGGTGGCGCACGTGAATCAGATCGACCTCGCCGCGTACGGCGTGGCGGGACCATCGGAGCCAGGGAGGAAGTAACATGCAGAAGTTCACCATCAAGAACCTAGCGATCAGGGAAATATCGAGCGTCGACCGGCCCGCTCAGCAAGGCGCGGTTGCCGTCATCATGAAGTCGGCCGAACGCGACGTGGAAATCCGCAAGAACGCGGGCGAGGTTGCGGCCGGACAGAAACCCGGCTTCACCGTGACGGACTTCGAGGACGCCATGCTCCGCCGTGCCGACGAGCTCGCGCGCGAGACCAGCGCCACGCCCGAGCAAGCACTGGCGAAGGGCCTGTCGACGGACACGACGCTCATGGACCTCGCCCACGCCGGTGAGGTGGCGCGCGTTGCCGAGTACGGCCAGCGGGTGCGCAAGCGGGTCGCGGCGTGAGCGAAGAGCGGCCGAGCGCTGAGCAGGTCGTGGACGGCTACGATGTTCTCTTCGACCCGCTCATGCGCGCGGCCCATCGCGCCGCCTTGGAGTACGCGACGATCACTCGGGACGACCAGTGGCCGACGCCCTCCATCGTGTTCGCGTTCGCCCAGCTGTACGCCGTGTCGGCGGCCGAGCTCGGCGCCTTCTTTGGGCTGCTTAGCTACCGCGACGGAGACCGCACGGTGTGGGTCGACGCGGTGCGTGGGCCGGTGAGCGCGGCAATGGCCGCGCCGTACCTCAGTCGCGGGCAGTCGGTGGCCTTCGGCTTCCTGAAGTGCGCCGTGGCACCGGGGCCGTGCCAGTAGACGGGTCACGCGCTTGGTCGGGGCGGGAGAATGCGTTCCGCAACCTCGACGGGCCAGTGCCGACGAAGAAGCGGCCGTGCCTCCGTTGCCGCCGAGAATTTGAGTCGACGGGACCGGGGAACCGGCTGTGCATCCTCTGTCTGGCTCACGCGCGCGATGCGAGCCCCTATGCGTTGTAGGGTCGGGGGCTTGACAAGGGAGTCTGCGTGATTCACCTTTTGTTCACGGGTGTTCCGATAGGGAAGGCGAGACGATGCGAAGCAAATCGCCAAACCTCAAAGTGAGTCTGCCCAAGTGCCGTAACTGCGGCAGGCACTGGCGGCCGGCACAGGGCGTCGTCGCGACCAACGCCTACTGCAAGAGCTGCTCGACGGAACGGAAGGCGGCGGCAACCACGCGGCTAGGCCTCAGGCGAATCACGCCCGAGGATTTCACGGGGGTCTATCTGCTGCCGCGGAAGCTGAGGCCGTCTAGACCTTGAAGAAGTCTTCGAGCTCCCGGACAGCCTGACCCCCACCGATCACACCGTTCGATCCACCCATGCTCTTTTTCTGACCGGCGCCTGTGGGCTCGCTCCAAGCTCGCCACTCGTGCTTGCGTGGGGAATGGATGGTCCACTCGACAATGATGCGACGAGCCCCCTTAGTCTGCACCCACCGCACGAGGTTCGGCTGGACCGTGGGGACCCAGACCGGCGTTGTCGGGAGGTTCGCCAGCCCCCGGAGCGCTTGAGATGCGGTCTGGTAGCGCGACTTGTCATCGTCATTGAGCATCTTGCGGATTGCGCGGCGCCACGGCCGCGGGACATGCGGAAGCCATTTCAGACTGTCGGCGAACACACCATGCTTCACGACGTAGCGCGGACTTGGGCTGGCGTCGTACCAGACCTTGCCGTGCAGCAGCCGGTAAAGCGTCATCCCGACCGCCCAAATGTCAGACTTCGCGCTGGTGCCTTTGCCTTGCCAGACCTCGTAAGCGACGTGGTCAGCGTAGCCCGCCTGGGAGGCGTAGCCGAGGACGAGATTGTCGGTGACGAGACCGAAGTCGCTGATTTGAGCGACAGCGCGGCCGTCGAGCAAGATGTTCGCCGGTTTGATGTCGCGATGGAGCATGCCTCGCGCGTGCAGCGCGCCCAAGCCGATCAAAACCTCCGTTCCAACCTTCCGCACCGCCTCCAGCGTCATGGGCCCGCTCTCAAACGGCGTTTGGAGCGAACCGCCGGGACAGAATGCCATGCATATAGCTACGCTCCGGCCGTCGGGCGCCTCGACTACGTGGTGAACCTGAACGACGTTGGCATGCGTCGCTTTGGACAGGTTCTGCGCCTCGGCGAGGTAGCTGGCCTTGTACGCGACCCATGCAGTGTCGTCGTGGTGGGCTTCCCGGCGCAGAACCTTCACCGCCACGTCCCCATGCGCGGGGTCCTTGGCCATGAAGACCTCGCCAAAGTGGCCGTTGCCGAGCTTGGCGCCGAGCTTCAGGTCGGAGACAAAATCCGCCACTAGGCATTCCTCGCGGCGATCAGAAGCATGGCCGTTTCGCGGCTGAGCTTCCGTAGCTTGCCGCCAGTTGTGTGCTTCGCCCAAAAGGCGTCGTCGGCGACATATTCGTCCACCTTGCGATCACCATACGTGCGGCTGATGACGCCCTTCGAGAGCTCCTTCACAGGACAGACCGGAGAGGCAGCAGCCATGACAACTCCGCGCACTTCCGCGCCGGTCAGGAGCCCGAGCCTCGCCGACCCGCGGCCCATGACCGCGCTTGCCTTTACGACGACGGCATCAATGCCGTTCTCTCGCATGTAATCGCCGCATTGTTGGTGGAGGACGTTGTACGCGGCGGCCCGATTGCCCTTCTGCACCTTCCAGCTGTCATCTGAGATGATCACCATTGGACCGTTGTCGTCGGGTATCTCGGCGTCCACGACCGTGACGGCGTCCTTGGTCGTGCTCATTCCGACCCATCGCTTCGGCATGTCGAGACATCCTGCTGTTCCGATTGTTTTCTTTTCCTACAGCTGTGGGCGGTGCGTGAAAAGTTTCGCGCGCACGCGCCCGCGCGCGAGGGAGCGGCCGACGCTGGTCTCGCGTCCCCTTTCGTAACCCCGAGGGGCCGATCTATCCTGGAAAACTGGAGCGGGCGAAGGGATTCGAACCCTCGACCCCAACCTTGGCAAGGTTGTGCTCTACCCCTGAGCTACGCCCGCTCGGCCGGAAAGGCGCGATTCCTCGGCGCCTGGAGCGGGCCCGCTATCAGCGGCCCCAATGCTTTGCAAGCGTCGGGCGCGATAGAGGACCCAGGAATCGCCGGTCAGCGGAATTGAGATCGAGGAGTCGATCGCGTCCATTTCGACGCCGCAACGATGGACAGTCGCGGGAGTCGGCTTCCACCGCGACTGGGAGGCGAGCAGGAACTCGGCGGGAGTGCACCCGCCGGCAAAGCGCGCCCGATAGCCGGACCGCTCGGCGGCGACCGCGACCACGCCCTTGAGCCGCGGTTCGGCGAAGGCAACGCGGGCTCCGGAGGGTTCCAGCGCCGCCATGTCCGCGACCGGCCGCGCGGGCCTTCCGCGATCAATGCCGATGAGGACCAGATCGCGGTAGAGACCGACGCCGACGAGCGTGATCATCAGGAAGACCGCGGCGCTGCGGACCGCCGGACGACCCTCCAGCCCCCGCGCGATCCAGTCGGAAATGAGCAACAGCAGGCCGACCGCGCTCGTCAGATAATAGCGCGCGAACTCCGTGTTGCCGGACCGGACGAGACCGGCCGCGAGCGGCACCGCGATGATGAGCAGCCCGTAGAGCCGCGCGCGCGAGCCGAGCCACTGCGGCCGCCTGAATGCAATGATCAAGGCCGTCGCGCCCGCTGCGAATGGCACGAGCCATGGCCAGGGAGAGGACAATCCTGCCGACCACAACGCGAGATCGTCGAGGGCGGCGGTGTAATGGGGAAGCGCGAAGGGCTCATATCCGCCGAGTCTGAAGCCGGTGGGGCTGAGTGCTCCTGCGGTGAATACAAAGACGACGACTGCGGCGGTGACCGCAATCGCCGGGCCGATGAGCCGCAGCGTGTCGGGAAGCGCTTTTCCGGGACCGGCCGTCGCGCGCCGCTCGAGGTAGAACCACAGCGCCGCGAGACCGACGGGCGCGGCCATGGTCATGTGCGACAGCATGCCGAAGAGCGCGAACGCGGCGAGCCACCAGCGCGCGCCATACATCGGGCGCCCGTCGACAGCGTCGCCGACCAGGAGCAGCGTCAGCAGCGCGGCGAGGAGCATCATCGCATAGCCCCGAGCTTCCGAACCGAAATCGACGAACATCGGCGCGACGGCGAAGAGCAGCGCGGCGACGATTCCCGCTGCCGCCGACCGCCTACCGGCGAGTACCGCCGCAGCGACGATCGACAGCGCGCCGGTAAGAATCGACGGTGCGCGCGCGAGCAAAGGCGAAGCCGCCGGCCCGATCGCCTGAAGCCACAAGGACATCAGATGGTGATTATTGTCGTGGTTGATCCGCAGGAAAACGCCCGCCGCATCGCGAGCCTGGGCGGCGTAGATCACCGACCAGGCTTCGTCGGTCCATAGGCCGCCGTGCGCCGCGACGAAGCGCAGTGCGAGACCGGCGAGGGCTATCGCTCCCACTGCTGCCCACCACCAGTATCCGGGCGTGTCGGTCTTCTGCATGCGGCGCTTCGTACAGCAGCGTGGTTAAGCGGCTGTTAGCTTGTGACACGATGGCGAGCGGCCCATATGAGCCGCTCGACGAACAGGAGAGCTCAAAGCACGTGGCGACACTGGGTCTCACCGAAGCCGAACGCGAATCGATCGAGCGGTTCGAGCGCGAGGTCATCGAGCCGTCGATGACCGCGCTCGTCGTCCTCGACTTCTGGGCGGAGTGGTGCGGGCCGTGCAAGCAGCTTGCCCCGATCCTCGATAAAATCGCCGACGATTATGCCGGGAAGGGCGTCAAGCTCGCGAAGATCGACGTCGACAAGGAAAAGCTGCTCGCCGCCCAGTTCCGGATCCAATCGATCCCCACGGTCTACGCAATCTACAAAGGGCAACCCGTCGCGGACCTCACCAATTATCGTACCGAGGGCCAGCTCAAGAAAGTGCTCGACCAGCTGCTGGCGCAGTTGAAGATCGAGGCGGAAGGAGCGGCTCCGCAGGCCGAAATCGAGCCGCTGATCGCCATGGGTGAGCAGGTTCTTGGCGAGGGCGACGCTCCGCGCGCGGTGAATATCTTCCGGCAAGTCCACGAGATGGCGCCCGACGAGGCCGCCGTCGTCGGAGGACTGGCCCGGGCCCTGATCGCCGCAGGGGATGTCGACGAAGCGCGCACTCTGCTCGACGGGATCGCGGAGGATGAGGCGAAGAAGCCCGAGATTGCGCGCGCCCGAGCCGCCCTTGAAGTCGCATCTGTCGCCCCGGCGGCCGATACGACCGCGCTCGAAGCCCGTCTCGCGAAGAATCCGGATGATAGTGAAGCGCGATTCGAGCTTGCTTCCGCGAAGATGGCGGCGGGCGACCGCGATGGCGCGGCCGAGGCGCTCCTCCAGATCATCGGGCGCGACCGCGACTGGAATGAGGGCGCCGCGCGGCAGCGTTTCCTCCAGCTGCTCGAAGCGCAGGGACTCGAAGATCCATGGTCCAGCGCTCAGCGGCGCCGGTTGTCGGCGCTCCTCTTCACATGAGCCGAGTGATTCGCGTCCCGCTATTTCCGTTGCCGGGGGCGATCCTGTTTCCCCGGTCGCAGCTTCCCTTGCACATTTTCGAGCCGCGCTATCGGGAGATGGTTCGCGACGCGGTCGAGGGCGCGGGCCGGATCGCAATGATCCAACCGCATCGGGTCGACGACGACAATCGCGCGCCGCTCTACGACGTCGGCTGCGTCGGCGAGCTGGTCGGGCTCGAGGAACTGGAAGATGGGCGGTTCAACATCGTCCTACTGGGTTCGAACCGCTTTCGGCTAATCCGGGAAGAAGAGCCGGAAGAAGCATATCGATGCGCGGAGGTCGACATTGAAGCGTTCGACGACGACGAGCCGCCGCCGTTGTCGCTTGCCCAGCGCGCGGAAGTCGAGCGGGAGGCGCGGCGGCTTGGCGATGCGATGGGACTTGCGGTCGATTGGAACGCGGTCAACCGGCTCGACGACGAGACTTTGGTGAATGCGATCGCCCAAGTAGCGCCGTTCGACGTCGGCGCGAAACAGGCGCTTCTCGAGCAACCGGCTCTGGAGAGCCGCGCCGACCTGCTGGTGCAGCTGATGCAATTCCAGCGTGCGGCGGTGTCCGGCGGCAGCGAAGTCGAGCCGACTATCCAGTAATCAGATCGGCAAGCCCCTCAGCAGCAGGGGTAGGTCGCCGCTTGTGCCACGGGCTTCACTCATCAGGCGGTCACGAAATGGCGAGATTCGGCCGACGAGGCCCATCCCGAAGCGGCGGATTGCCGAGACGGTCTTGCCAGGTACGCCGTAGAGTCGGGTGAGTGTGTCGGTCGCGAATGCCACCGATAGCGCGTCGAGCGAACGCCAGCGCTGATAGCGGTCGAGCAATTGCGCGTCACCCAAATCGAGGCCGAGGCGGGCGCCTTCGACCAGCACTTGGGCGAGGGCGGCAGCGTCCCGGAAGCCAAGGTTGAGGCCCTGTCCGGCGATCGGGTGGATGGCGTGCGCCGAATCGCCGACCAACGCGAGCCGCTCGGCCGTGATCTGCGCTGCATGATGGAAGCCGAGCGGAAAGGAGGAGCGCGGGGCGAGCAATTCGATCCTGCCGAGGAAGCCGCCCATCGCGGCCTGCGCTTCAGCGGCGAAATCGGCGTCGCTTAGCGACAGCCATCCCGCCGCGTCCTCCTCCGGAACCGACCAGACGATGGCCGAACGATGGCCGATCGAATCGTCGTTCATCGGCAGCAGTGCGAACGGGCCGCTGGGGTAGAAGATCTCATAAGCGATATGCTCGTGCGGGCGTTCATGGCGGAGCACGGACACGATCGCCTGGTGATCGTATTTCCACCGCGCGACGTTGATCCCGGCGGCTTCGCGAGTCGCTGAATTACGCCCGTCCGCCGCGACGAGCAGCGGCGCGTGGAGCTTCCGCCCGTCCTCGAGCGCGACCACCACCCCGGCTTCTCCACGATTCACGACCGCGACCCTGGACTTCCACAGCAGCCACAGATTCTTGCCCGCCTCCGCCCGCTCCTGCAGCGCGGCACGCAGATGCCGGTTCTCGTGCATGAAGCCGAGCGGCTCGTCCTCGTCCGCGTCGAAATGGAGCCCGCCAGGCTGAAGTCCGTCCGCGACCGCGATGCGCGAGATAGGGCAACCGCGCTCCGTTAGATGGTCAGCGACGCAGATCGTCTGAAGCATCCGCATCGAGCTCGATGAGACGGCGCTGGTGCGGCCGTCGAACGATGCGTCCCTACGCAGCGACGGGTCCGCGGGATCGACGACAATTGCGGAGAGGCCGCTCGAATCGAGCGCGGAGGCGAGCGCCAGACCGACCAAGCCGCCTCCGAAGATGATCACGTCCGCGCGATCCATGGAGGCGCCCTAACCCGTTCGTCGCAATGACGCCACGACTTCGCTTGACCGCGGACTCCGGCTGGAGGATTCTTGGCGGCGGAAGAACTGGGGGTGGGAAATGGCGAGTGTTGCCACGCGCGCGCCGAAGCGCGAATTGGCGCCCGACTGGCGGGAGGCGCTGAGCAATGCCGTGCGCCGCTTCGCGATCCGCACCTGGGGCGCGATGCTGGTACTGCTGAGTGTCGCCGCCGCGGTCGCGCTGGCGACGCATAATCCGACAGACCCGTCGCTCAGCACCGCGGCCGGCGGCCCGCCCGCGAACTGGCTGGGCAATCCGGGTGCCTATTTCAGCGACGCGCTGCTCCTGCTGTTCGGCATTGGGGCCGCGCTGTTCGTCCCCGTCATCGCGATCGCGGGCGTGCGCATGATGCGGCTCGAGCCCGCGGGCCGGACCGGACGCGGCTTGTTGATCGCGGCAGGTGGCGCGATTCTTCTTGGAACGGCGCTCGGCCTGACCAGCGGGTCCGCCGTATCCGGCCTGCCCGGCGGATGGGGCGGCGCGTTCGGGCTTGCCGCCGCGCACGGGCTGAATCAGGCGTTCGGCCTCATTGCCAATCCGGAGATCGCGGGTCCCGTCAGGTTTGCGGCCCTGCTGCTCCTGGCGCTCGCCGGACTGGGTCTCGGCTACCTGGCGTGCGGGCTGACGCCGGAAGAACGGAGCTGGATCGCCGGCCTGATGCGCCGTCAGCCTCTCGAACGCCGTGCCGCGCCGCGCGCGACAGAGATCCGCGACGATCGCGTGCCGGCTGCGGCTCCGCCGAAGACACGGCCGACAGTGGCCGTGACCGAACCGGCGAGGTCAGTTGTGGCCGGCGGCCGCGCGAAGGACCGCAAATCGGGAGCGCAGCCGAGCCTGGCGCTCGGCGACAATTACCAGTTGCCCACCATCGACCTGCTTTCGCCCCGTCCCAAGGAAAGCCGCCAGCAGGTCGACCGCGCGGGGCTCGAACGCAACGCGCGCCTCCTCGAAGCGGTGCTCGACGATTTCAAGGTGCGCGGCGAAATCGTCGAAGTGCGGCCGGGGCCGGTGGTCACGATGTACGAGCTGGAGCCCGCGAGCGGGACCAAGGCGAGCCGAGTGATCGCGCTGGCGGACGATATCGCCCGCAACATGTCGGCCCTTTCGGCGCGCGTGGCGACGATCCCCGGTCGAAGCGTGATTGGAATCGAGCTCCCCAACCCGAAGCGCGAGATCGTCTCGCTGAGCGAGCTGATCGGAAGCCAGGCGTTCGAGGACCAGAACATGTCCTTGCCCCTGATCCTGGGCAAGAACATCGCCGGCGATCCGGTGATCGCAGACCTGGCACCTATGCCCCACCTCCTCGTCGCCGGCACAACCGGCTCCGGCAAGTCAGTTGGACTAAACTGCATGATCCTGTCGCTGCTGTACCGCTACGCTCCGGACCAGTGCAAACTGATCATGATCGACCCGAAAATGCTGGAGCTCAGCATGTACGACGACATCCCGCACTTGCTTGCGCCGGTCGTCACCGAGCCGGGCAAAGCGATCCGGGCGCTCAAATGGACGGTCGAGCAGATGGAAGAGCGCTATCGCAAAATGGCGAACCTCGGCGTGCGCGCGCTTCCGAGCTTCAACGCCAAGGTGCGCGAGGCGAAGGCCAAGAGCTCCAAGCTCAAGCGCAGAATCCAGACCGGCTATCACGCCGATACGGGCCAGCCGGTCTACGAAGACGAGGAATTCGATTACGAGGTGATGCCGCAGATCGTCGTCGTGGTCGACGAGCTCGCCGACCTGATGATGACCGCGGGGAAAGAGGTCGAGTTCCTCATCCAGCGGCTGGCGCAGAAGGCACGGGCTGCGGGAATCCATCTGATCATGGCTACCCAACGCCCCTCGGTCGACGTGATTACCGGCGTGATCAAGGCCAATTTGCCGACCCGGATCAGCTTCCAGGTGACGAGCAAGATCGACAGCCGGACCATCCTCGGCGAGCAGGGAGCGGAGCAACTGCTAGGCAAGGGCGACATGCTTTACATGCCGGGCGGCAAGCAGATCATCCGGGTCCACGGCCCGTTCGTCTCGGACGAAGAAGTGCGCGCCGTCGCGGAACATTGGCGCCGCCAGGGCACGCCCGAATACAACCAGGCTGTGACCGAGGAGCCGGAGGACGGCGGTTATCTGTTCGACGGCCAGCCGACCGGCGAAGATGACGCCGAGACCCAGCTCTATCGCAAAGCGGTCCAGATCGTCGCCGAGAGCCAGAAGGCCTCGACCTCCTACCTGCAGCGGCAGTTGCGGGTGGGCTACAACAGTGCGGCGCGGCTGATCGAGCGGATGGAGAAGGATGGCCTGGTCGGGCAGCCCGACCATGTCGGGCGCCGCGAGGTGCTCATCGACACCGACGGGCATCCGCTGTGACCTTGGCGATCTGAGCCTGAACGTCTCGGAACCGTCGAGTTCAGTACGCATTCAAAGGACGACCGCCAGTTTCCGGCGCAAAATCCAGGAGCATTTCGACATGACATTCACGACGAAGTTCGCGCGCGCCCTGCTTCCGGCGATCCTGCTGGTAGCGGCACCGGCGTCCGCCGCGGAATCGCCGGACCTCGCCAAGCTCAAGGCCTTCATCTCCTCGGTCCACACGATGAGCGCCAATTTCGTCCAGACGGACTCGCGGGGGCGCTCGGCGGCCGGCACGCTGGAGCTGAAGAAGCCCGGCAAGGTCCGCTTCCAGTATGGGAGCGGCGACCTGTTGCTCGTCGCCGACGGCAAGAGACTTTATTTCCTCGACTACCAGGTCGGGCAGAAGAGCAGCTGGCCGCTCGACAAGACCCCTCTTGGGCCGCTGCTCTCCGGCTCGCCCGACTTCGAAGGCAAGGCGCAGGTGCTTCCCAACAGCGATTCCCGAATCCTCGTCGCGCGGGCGAAGAATACGTCCTACGGCCAGCTGACGCTCGCGTTCCTGCGCGATTCCTCCGGCCCCGCCGGGCTCCAGCTCTACGGCTGGACCGCGATCGATCCGCAGGGGCACCGAACGACGGTCAAGCTTTCGAACGTCCGCTACAATGTCCCGGTGTCCGACAGCGCCTTCACCTTCAGCGATCCGAAGAAGAAGAAATAGGCTGACAAAGGTTTCATTTTGCGACTTGTTCATCGCCGCGTCAGCCTGCCGGGCTTAGATAGAGCGTCGATTCTGCGAAATGCCTGGGGTTTCCCCCTGTTACCTGGGTCCGCAGAATCCCTTGCGTGACGAACGCTAGGCGGCCCTCGCTCCATGCCCCCGGAGCGAGGGCCTTTTTCTTATCATCGCGGACGGGCTAAGCGGCGCACGTGGGCAAACGGCTGAAGATTGCTTCCTGGAACATCAACTCGGTGCGCGCCCGGATGACGCTCGTCGAGCGCTTGATCGTGGAACAGCAGCCCGACATCCTGTGCCTCCAGGAAACCAAAGTGCTCGACGACATCTTCCCCGCGGAGCTGTTCGACCGCCACGGCTACGTCCATCGCCAGCTCAATGGCCAGCGGATGCACCACGGCGTTGCGATCCTCAGCCGAGTGCCGTTGAAGGACGCGGGCAGGCACGACTGGCAGGACAATGGCGAGGCGCGGCACGTTGGCGCGCGCCTGGAGTGCGGCATCCGGCTGGAGAACGTTTATGTGCCCGCAGGCGGCGACACGCCGGACCGGACGGTCAATCCCAAGTTCGGGCAAAAGCTCGACTTCATCGAACGTATGACTCGGTGGTCCGAGACGCTTGGCGAACCGACGATCATCGTCGGCGATTTCAACGTCGCGCCGCTCGAATGCGACGTCTGGAGTCACAAGGCGCTGCTGACCGTGGTCAGCCATACGCCGGTGGAGGTCGACGCTCTCACGCGGCTTCAGCAGGCGCATGACTGGATCGATATCGGGCGGCGCTTCATCCCGGCGCCCGAGCGCTGCTTCACCTGGTGGAGCTATCGTTCCCCCGACTGGACCAAGAATGACCGCGGGCGGAGGCTCGATCATATGTGGTGCTCGCCGGAGGTTGGCGCGCATGTCGCGGCGCATCAAGTGCTCGAGCCTTGCCGCAACTGGGAGCGGCCGTCCGACCACGTTCCGCTGGTCTGCGAGATCGCGGTTTGAGCGGCGGCGGCACCGTCCGGCGCGCCATCGCCATGCTTCGCTCGGGCCGCCCGGTGCGGATCGGCGACGTCTCGGTCGCCGCCGTCGAGACGACCACGCCGGAGCTGCTCGAGCTGCGCGACCCCGATCGGCGGGCACGGCTGATCATCAGTGGCAATCGGGCGGCGGCCCTGAAGCTTGCGAACGAGCGCGAAGCGGCGGACCCGCAGGCGCCGGTCATCGTCGAGCGCGCATCCTGGCTGGACGCGGGCGCTGCCCTCGCGCTCGCCGACCCGGGGCGGGATCTCGACCGCGGCCCGCTGGGGCCGCTTCAGCCGGTCAGCGCCGACTGCCTGGAAGCGGCCGGGGGTGCGCTGGCGCTGGCGCGCTCGGCCGGATTGCTGCCCGCGTTATGGATGTTCGAACCCGCGGCATCCGACTTCGCGGTATCGGTAAGCGAGATCGCGCACGAGCGCAGCCGCCCCACTTTGGAGATTGTCGGACGCGCCAAGCTGCCGCTCGACGGACTTCCCCCGACGCAGATCGTCGCCTTCCGCGCCTCCGACGACGGGCAGGAACATGTCGCGCTGGTGATTGGCGCCTTCGGTGGGGGACCTCCACTAGTTCGGCTGCACAGCGAATGCCTGACGGGCGACGTGTTCGGCTCATTGAAATGCGATTGCGGGCCGCAGCTGAAAGAGGCGCTGCGGATCATCGGCGCGGCGGGTGGCGGGGTGCTGCTCTATCTTCGCCAAGAGGGGCGCGGGATCGGGCTCGCGAACAAGATCCGGGCCTATGCGCTGCAGGACCGGGGTCTCGACACGGTCGACGCCAACCGCCGCCTCGGCTTCGCCGACGATGAACGCGATTATGCCCATGCCGCGGCCATGCTGCGCGCGCTCGGCGTCGATCGGGTGAAGCTGCTCACAAATAATCCCGCCAAGGTCGAAGGCCTCGAAGCCGCGGGGATCGCGGTTATCGAGCGCGTGCCGCACCAGATGCCGGCCAACCCGCACAATGCCGACTATCTTGCGGCCAAGCGCAAGAGGAGCGGTCATCTGCTCGCCTGATCGAGCCCGAGCAGCTGCGCCACCTCATCGAAGCTGCGCGCAACATGTTCAACGCCGAGAGCACGCAGCATGTCGGCGTGGCCGTCGAAGCAGTGCCGCCCCGCGGCGAGACCGATCACCGCCGCACCCGAGGCGAGCGCGCCTTTTGCTCCGACCTTCGAATCCTCGATAACGACGGCTCGCTCGATCGCGACGCCGAGCTGCCGCGCGGCGTGAAGGTACAGGTCCGGCGCGGGCTTGCCGCGTTCCACATGTTCCGCACCGCTGTAGACGTGCGGCTCGAAGGCGTCGCCGAGACCGAGATGATCGAGGTGTGTCCGTACCCACCGGGTGGAGCTCGAGGAAGCGAGGGCTTTGGGCAGTGACGGCGGCAGTGCGCGAACGAAGCGCACCGCGCCCGCGACTGCGGCGATCCCTTCTTCGAGCGACCGATCTCGAAGCGCGCGCGTCTCCCGGTGGAATTCGGGCGGAAGCTCGGCGCCGATCCGCTGTTCGACCGCGCCAATGAAATCCCGGCCGCTGAGGCCGGTATAATGTTCGATGGCTTCGGCGACGGTGGTCGGATGGCCGAGCGCCGTCAGCAGCTCGGCCAGTTGCCAATTGCCTTCGAACTCGCTTTCGATGAGCACGCCGTCGAAGTCGAAGATGATTGCGTCGAAGCCGATCATTCGTCCTCGAACAGCGCGGTTCCGACCCTCACCGCGGTCGCACCAATCATTACCGCTGCTTCGAAATCGCCCGACATTCCAATGCTCAAGCCGGTGACGTCATGGCGTCGGGCGAGCTTGGCGAGGAGCGCGAAATAAGGCGCAGCTTCGACTCCGAGCGGCGGAATGGCCATCAGTCCCGCAAGCTCCAGCGGCGAGGCGCGCACCGCTTCGACGAGCTCGCCGATCTCGGCGATCGCGCAACCGCCTTTCTGCTCCTCCTCGCCGATGTTGACCTGGAGGTAGACACGCGGCGAACGTCCGGCCTTATCCGCCTCGTTCACCAGCGCGTCGAGGAGCGAGCGGCGATCGACCGAATGAATGGTGCCGAACAGGCTCACAGCCTCGGGGGCCTTGTTCGACTGCAGCCGGCCGATGCCGTGCAGGCGCACATCGGAGTGGCGTTCGAACAGCGGCGGCCATTTCGAAAGCGCCTCCTGCACCCGATTTTCGCCGAAATCGCGCTGTCCCGCGTCGATTAGCGCCTCGATTTCTTCCGAAGAGCGGCCCTTGCTGACCGCGATTAATTGAACATCGGCGGAGTCACGCCCCGCGACCGCAGCGGCGCGCGCGATGCGGCCCAAAATATGGTCGCGTCTCTCTGCAGCGCTGCTCACTGTACGCGCTATAGGAATGGCCATGCGCCGCCGCCAGACCGCTCCGCAACAATGGTTGATCGTTCGCGGCGCCGACGATCGCGATGGACTCGCCGCGGCGCGGCGTCTGAGGTCGGGGAATGGCGTGCTCCTGCTCGGCTCAATTCCCATGGCCGAGGCGCGAAGACTTGGGCTGCGCGGCCTGACGATCGTCCAGGAGCGGCCGCGGACCGCCGCCCGCGTCCATGATCTTCGCGAGTTGCGGCGAGCGCTCCTCGCGCGGGCTCCGCTGATTTTCCTCTCGCCGCTCCACCCGACCGTCAGTCACCCGGGCTGGGAGCCGATCCCTCGGATGCGCGCTGCCACGCTGGCCAGACTCGCGAACCGCAAGCTGTTCGCGCTCGGCGGGATGAATGCGCGCAAATTTGCGCGGATCAGGCCGCTAGGCTTTCAGGGCTGGGCAGGGATATCCGCGTTCAGAACTTGAACGCAGTGCCAATGTAGACGGCTTGGCTGTCGCGGCGGTCGTCCTGCAGAGCGGCGAGACGATCGCGTTCGATATTGTAGCGCACGCCGCCCGTGACGGCGATGTGCCGTGAGAGAGCGTAGGAGCTGCCGACGTCAAGCGAAACGCTATTGCCCTGGCGAAGGCCGGGGACGGGATTCCCGGTGGCGCGATCCGCGCCGACGGCGACGCGGGTGCTGAGGCGGCTGTTGAGCGAGTAGCTGACGCCCACGACGGCCATTTCGCGCCCACCGAACGCCGGATCGGGACTCTTGACCTTGGCCACGTCGCCCGAGACGGCAAAGCGCTTCCAGCCGACGGCGACGCCGAGGTTATAGCTGCTCGGAGTCAAGGCATTGACGGCCGCGGTCGGCAAGCCAGCCTGCGCCATCGCGGCCTGGCTCGGCGTGTTGACGCGGGCGCGGATCGCGACCCGCACCTGCGATGGCCGGCCCTTGGCGGGCGCTGGCGTGAACTTGAAATCGGTCAGCGACAGGCTCTTGCCGGCAAGCGCCGCGGCAAGCTTCGGATCGGCATTTGCGGGCGTGAACGAGGAAAGCGTATCGAAGCTGAGGGAGACTGCCGGAGGCCGCTTCTTCGTGTTGGTCGCCGCGAAAGCCGGGCTCAGCACGAGACCGGCCGCGGCGAGCGCCGCAGCCAGCTTGGCTTCCCTTTTCGAGGCGAGTCTCAACAACCGACGAACTCCCTGTTCGCGAGTCGATATAATCTCAGCAAGCTGAAGGTTCCATGAGCGGAATCGATTCGTTCATCTCCTGTTGCCAAACTGGCACATAATCGTGGTCCATCGGGCGGCGCTTGCGAGACAATGGCCAGCACTATAACGCCCGCGCTGAAGCTTCGCTGACCAAGGATTGCCGATGAATCGCCTGCACACGACCGCCGCCGCTCTTGTGATCTTCGCCGTCGCCGGCTCCGGCTGTGCCCGAAATCGTAGCCTGCCGTCGGGCCTTGCTCCCTCACGCGTGACGACGCTGGCGGTGAACAGCTATCTGTGGCGCGCCGCCGTGGACACGGTATCGTTCGCGCCGCTGCTCCAGGCCAACCCAAGCAGCGGCGTGATCATCACCGACTGGTACAGTAATCCGAAGGCGCCCGGAGAGCGGATCAAGCTGACCGTCGCCATTCTCGATCCCGACCTTCGCGCGGATGCGCTTCGGGTTTCGGCCGCGCGCCAGCTTTACCAGAACGGCACCTGGGTCGACGTTCCGGTCTCCGCTGCCACGGTCCAGAAGCTCGAGGACATCATCCTGACCCGCGCTCGCGACCTGCGGCGTTCCGCCGTTCCGGGCTAAGCCAGGATCTTCGACATGAGCGGGCGTTTCGACCCGAACGAGGCCGATCGCCGATGGCAGGCGCGGTGGGCCGAGGAAGATTCATTCGCCGCCGATAGCAACAACAACAAGCCCAAGTCCTACGTGCTGGAGATGTTCCCGTATCCGTCGGGGCGCATCCACATGGGGCACGTCCGGAACTATACGATGGGCGACGTGCTCGCCCGCTATCGGCGGATGCAGGGCCACGAAGTGCTTCACCCCATGGGGTGGGACGCCTTCGGCATGCCGGCCGAGAACGCGGCGATGGAGCGCAAGGTGCACCCGGGCGAATGGACCTGGGCGAACATCCGGGCAATGCGAGACCAGTTGAAGCGGCTGGGTTTCGCACTCGACTGGGGCCGCGAGTTCGCAACCTGCGAGCCGAGCTATTACGGCCATGAGCAGGCGCTGTTCCTCGACCTGTTCGAAGCGGGGCTGGTCTATCGCAAGGAAAGCGAGGTCAATTGGGACCCGGTCGATATGACCGTGCTCGCCAACGAGCAGGTGATCGATGGGCGCGGCTGGCGCTCGGGCGCGCAGGTGGAGCGGCGCAAGCTCGCTCAATGGTTCCTGAAGATTACCGACTTCGCGGAGGATCTGCTCCAGGGCCTGAAGACGCTCGACCAATGGCCCGACAAGGTCCGGCTGATGCAGGAGAACTGGATCGGCAAGAGCGCGGGGCTTCGCTTCCGCTTCCGGCTCGCGGCGCCGGCCTGCGGGATCGCGGACGTCGAGGTCTTCACGACCCGACCCGACACGATTTTCGGCGCGAGCTTCGTCGCCCTCGCCGCCGACCACCCGCTCGCGCAGGCGGTTGCGTCCGGCGACACGGAGGCCGCCGAGTTCATTGCCGAGTGCAAGGCGGGTGGCACCAGCGCTGCGGAAATGGAGACGGCCGAGAAAAAAGGCTATGCGACGGGCCTGGAGGTCGTCCACCCGCTCGATCCCGAGTGGCGACTGCCGGTCTACATCGCGAATTTCGTGCTGATGGATTATGGAACCGGCGCGATCTTCGGCGTTCCCGGGCACGACCAGCGCGATTTCGAATTTGCGAAGCAATACCATCTGCCCATACGCCGCGTG
>DATNFJ010000080.1:0-20177 GCA_035606455.1 Sphingomicrobium sp. | reverse complement strand
TGGTCCTGCCGGTGAGTTTGAAAAATCCTGGTCATACGACGAAGCCACTTTTGCGCAAGCTCTTGAATCCCATGGCTTCGTCCAAGACCCCGACGTCCTCGACACCTGGTTCTCTTCCGCGCTGTGGCCGTTCTCGACGCTGGGCTGGCCGGACGCGACGCCCGAGCTCAAGCGCTTCTATCCGACCTCGGCGCTGGTCACCGGCTTCGACATCATCTTCTTCTGGGTCGCCCGCATGATGATGATGGGGCTGCATTTCCGGAAAGAGGTGCCGTTCAAGGACGTGTACATCCACGCTCTCGTCCGCGACGCGCAGGGCCAGAAAATGTCCAAGTCAAAGGGCAACACGGTCGACCCGCTCGAGCTGATCAACAAGTACGGCGCCGACGCGCTGCGCTTCACGCTCGCGGCGATGGAAAGCCAGGGACGCGACATCAAGCTCGATGAGAAGCGCGTCGAGGGCTACCGCAATTTCGCGACCAAGCTGTGGAACGCCGCGCGCTTCCTGCAGATGAACGGCGTCGGCGCCAGCGACAGCATCGCCGCGCCCGCCGCCGAGCTTCCTGTCAACCGCTGGATCATTGGCGAAGTGGTGGAAACGCTCGGCAAGCTCAATGCCGCGTTTGACGAGCTCCGCTACGACGAGATGGCGGACGCCATCTACCACTTCGTCTGGGGCACCTTCTGCGACTGGTACGTCGAGCTGGTGAAGGGCGCGTTCGACGATGAGACGAAGCGCGTCGCAGCCTGGGCGTTCGACCAGATCCTGGTGATGCTCCACCCGCTGATGCCGTTCATCACGGAGGAGCTGTGGAGCGCGAATGTCCGCCCGTACGAGCTTATCGTCGCCAAATGGCCGGACCCGCAGGCGCAGGTCGATCCCCATGCCAAGCGGGAGATCGATTGGGTGATCGATTTCGTCTCCGAAGTCAGAGCGATGCGCGTCGAGCTCAACGTGCCGTGGAGCGCTACTCTCGAGTCGATCGCCATCGGCGGTACGGTCGACGAGCTCAAAACTCAGGCCGCGACGCTCAGTCGGCTCGCCAAGCTGGGACCAGCGCGTTCGGCCGAAGCCCCACCGTCGGGATCGGCGCAGATCGTCGTCGGTGGGCAGACCTATGCCTTCCCGCTTGCGGAGCATATCGACATCGAAGCGGAAAAGGCGCGCCTGTCGAAAGCGCTCGCGGCGGCCGAGAAGGAGCGCGACGCGCTCGCCGCCCGCCTGGCAAACCCGAACTTCACCGAGCGCGCCAAGCCCGAGGCGGTCGAGAAGGCGCGGGCGGACCATGAGGCGAAGGCTGCCGAAGCCGAACGCCTCCGTGCTGCGTTGGACAGGCTCGGATAAGCGGGCTGTGCCCCGGCCTACGCCGGGGTGCAACGAGGAGAGCGAATGGCAGACGCAGCAGCCAAACCGCGCAGTCGCGGCGACCTTACGCAGGGGAGCATCGGCTCGACCCTGCTCGCTTTCGCGCTGCCGACGCTTGCCTCGTCGATCCTCCAGTCGCTGAACGGCACGATCAACGCCATCTGGGTCGGGCGATTCCTCGGCGAGGACGCGCTCGCTGCGACATCGAACGCGAACATGGTGATGTTCCTGCTGATCGCGTTCGTGTTCGGCTTCGGGATGGCCGCCACGATCCTCGTCGGCCAGGCTTGGGGACGGAAGGACATCGCCGCCGCGCGCCGCGTGTTCGGCACCGCGACCGGCGCTTTCGCGCTCATCGCCGTCGCGATCGGGATCGCCGGCTATTTCCTCTCGCCCGCGATCCTGAAGCTGCTCGGGACCCCGGGCGACGCGGCGCCGCTCGCGCTCGCTTATCTGCGGGTGATCTTCCTCGCCATGCCCGCGCTTTTGATCCTCACGCTGACGATGATGTCGCTGCGCGGCGCGGGGGACAGCATGACGCCGCTCTGGTTCATGATGGTCGCGGTCGTGCTCGACAGCGGGCTCAATCCGGTCTTCATTCGCGGCCTCGGTCCCGCACCGCGCATGGGTATCGCAGGCTCGGCGACCGCCACGCTGATCGCCAATTACACCGCGCTGTTCGGGCTCGTCGCCTACATCTACATCAAGGACCTGCCACTGCGGCTCCGCGGGAAAGAGCTTCGCTACCTGTGGTGCGACCTCGCGGTCTTAAAGACGATCATCGTCAAGGGCTTCCCCATGGGCCTTCAGATGATCATCATCTCGCTGTCCGCGCTCGCACTGATCGGGCTAGTCAACCGCGAAGGCGTGGACACGACGGCGGCGTTCGGAGTCGCGCTGCAGCTGTGGACCTACGTCCAGATGCCGGCGATGGCGCTGGGTGCGGCGGTGAGCGCGATGGCCGCGCAGAATATCGGCGCCGGCCTGTGGGACCGCGTCGGACGAGTGACCCGGATCGGGATCTATCAGACGCTGGCGATCACCGCGGCGATGATCGTCGGGCTGACGCTCGCCGACCGCTCCGTGCTCGCGCTGTTCATGGGCGGCGACAGCCCGGCCCTCCCCATCGCCCGGCACATTCACCTGATCGCGACCTGGAACTTCCTGCTGTTCGGCGTGATGATGGTGCTGTTCGGGACCGTGCGCGCGAACGGCGCGGTGTGGATCCCGCTGATCGTGCTGGCGGTGGGAATGGTGCCGGTGCGTTTTGGCTACATCTTCGCGACCTACCACTGGCTCGGCGCCGACGCGATCTGGACCAGCTTTCCCGTCACCTCCTTCATCAACCTCGCCCTGGCGGTCGGCTTCTATGTCCACGGAGGGTGGAAGAAGGCGCGCATGACCTTCGGCGAGCGACCGTCCGAGGAGGAGACAACCGAGGAGGCCCTCGCCACCCGCGAGCCCGGCGGCGCGCTCAACCCTGCTGGCTGAAGCGCGCATTGGCGCTATAGCCCCCCCATGTCCGCTTCCTTCCCCGCCCTTCGCATGCGCCGCGGCCGGTCGAGCGCCTGGATGCGCGCGATGCTCGCCGAGAACCGCCTTCACCCGTCCGACTTCATCTGGCCTCTGTTCATCTGTGAAGGGCGCGATTGCGAGGAGCCCATCGGCTCGCTTCCGGGCGTTAGCCGATGGAGCGTCGACCGGATCGCCGCGAAGGCGAAAGAGGCGGCGAATCTCGGAATCCCGTGCATCGCGCTCTTCCCCAACACGCCCAACGAGCTTCGGACCGAGCGCGCGGAGGAAGCGCTCAACCGCGACAACCTGATCTGCCGCGCGATCCGCGCGATTAAGGATGCGGTGCCGGAGATCGGAGTCCTCACGGACGTCGCTCTCGACCCCTACACGGCCCACGGCCATGACGGCCTCGTCGACGAGCTTGGCAACGTCATCAACGACGATACGGTCGAGATCCTCGTGCAGCAGGCTTTGGTCCAGGCCGACGCCGGCGCCGACATCGTCGCGCCGTCCGACATGATGGACGGCCGCGTCGGCGCGATCCGCGCCGCGCTGGAGGAAGCCGGGCACCAGAATGTCGCGATCATGGCCTATGCGGCGAAATATGCGTCGGCTTTCTACGGTCCCTTCCGCGAGGCGGTTGGCTCGCTCGGACGGCTGAAGGGCGACAAGCGCGGCTATCAGATGGACCCGGCCAACATCGAGGAAGCGCTGCGCGAGGTCGAGCTTGACCTGGCGGAAGGCGCGGACTTCGTGATGGTGAAGCCGGGCCTGCCCTATCTCGACGTCGTGGCGCGGGTGAAGGACGCGTTCGGCGTTCCGACGTTCGTTTACCAGGTGAGCGGCGAATATGCGATGATCGAGCATGCCGCAGCCGCGGGCGCGGCCGATCGCAATGCGCTGATCCTGGAGACACTGCTGGCGTTCAAGCGCGCCGGCGCCTCGGGCGTGCTTACCTATCACGCTGTCGACGCGGCCCGGCTGATCGCGGACTAGGAGCCGAGCCGCTTCCGGACGGTGTCGATGCGGTCGGTCTGGCCGCGCGCAATCGATGCCACCTCGTCCGCGGCGCGCTGGATTGCCTTCAAATCGTTCGGCGCAATCCCGCCGTGAGTCTGCAACGCCGTCGCGCCGAGCGCGTCGATGTCCGCCTGGGCAAGCGCGGTCGGTTTGCGCGCGCCGATGGCGGCGGAAAGCGCCTCTTGCGCAGCGATCCAGCTTTCGCTTTGCGGGGCGCCCGCTGCAGCGGCGAGCCGCTCGGCGTCAGCCATCGCCGGCTCGAATGCGGTCTCTCCGCTGCGGGCCTGCTCCACGAGCGCTGCGAGTTGGGTGGCAAGCGCCGCCGCGACCGGCCGCTCATTGATCGGCCGCACCGGCTGCAGCCGTGGATCGATGGCTTCGGCCGCGCGCGGCTGAAGCGACGGATAAGTTCCGCTCGCCGTCGAGCAGGCGGTCAGCGTCAGTACGGAGAGGACAAGCGCCCGTCGCATCGGCGAGGCTGTAAAAGGAAAATGGCGCGCCCGAAAGGATTCGAACCTCTGACCCCCAGATTCGTAGTCTGGTGCTCTATCCAGCTGAGCTACGGGCGCGCGGGTGCCGGAAACGGCAGGGGCGCGACATAGGTGGACGAGGCGCGGGGCGCAACCCTTTCAGCGGCCCCTCGGAAGCGCGTAGGCGATGACGTCGTCGCCCGGTGTCGTGCCGAGGGTTCCGTGTCCGCCGGCGACGACGATGACATATTGCCGGCCGTCGCGTCCGAGATAGCTCATCGGAGTCATCTGGCCGCGGACCGGCGCTCGCGTCATTGGACTGTTTGTCAGCCGGGTGCGCTGACGCGTCAGAACACCTTGCGAAGCTCGACCTCTATCGTCCGGCCCAGCGGATCTCGGATCCCGGGCTGGAACTGGATGGGGGTGTTGCCGAAGGAGTCGTGGACCGTCTGACGCTTGTTGGTGACGTTCACCACGTCGACCGAAAGGCGCAGGCCCCTCGCCCAATCGTCATGCGGCAGGAAGCGCTTGAGGTCGGCGAAAGCACGAAGATTGACCGCCAGCAGCGGTGAGAAGTGGAGCGTGTCGGTCACTCCGTTGAAGTTGCTGATCAGTTCGCTCGGTCCGCGCCAGCTCACACCCATTCGCAAGCCGAGACCGCCCGACGTGATCGCCGCGGTGCTGTCGACCTGATGACGCAAACGTCCGCCGCCGATGCCGATCGCTCCGCCGTGCAGCAGGTCAACCGGATTGAGTCCCGGCCGAATGAGGATTTCGTCCGAAAAGACCATCGTGTGATTGACGGTCAGCTGGAGGTAGGTCGGCGGCCGATATCGCGGCCGCGGCGTGCCGGGAGAAACCGCCGCCGCGGACGTGCCGGCGCCGATCTTGGTGTTCATGCTGAGGCCCCAGCGGAGCCTCTTCTCCCGGTGCGACTGGAAATTGACCGGGGTGAGATTCACGGTGGTCAGCACCCCGTTGGCATCGCGCAGGAACCGGTCAGGGAAGGCGAGCTCCACCGCCGCGCTCGCTTCCGGCAATGAAGAGACGAAATTGCGGATGTCGCTGTCGGTATATTCCGCATTGAGCTCGAGATTCAGCTTCGGAACCAATCTGACGAGTGCGCTGACGTTCCGCAGTTTCGTTTTCTGCGGCAGCAGGAAAGGATTGCCGCCGCTGATTTCGGTGACGTCCACCGTCTGTCCGGTGAGCGGATCGAACACGCGCACGTCCGGCGTGATCACTACAGGCCCGCCGAGCGTCTGGATCGGGGCGGGGGCGTCGGTTTCGTCGATCGACGCGTGCAGCCGGAATGGCGGTCGCGGCTCCCACGTCAGCCCGTAGGTATAATGATTGACGGAGCCCGCGTCCGAAAAATGGCTTTGCCCGAGTTCGATGCTGGCGCTGAGATCGCCCACTTCAGGCAGAAAGCTGTCGTGGCTGGTCAGCGGGACGTCGAGGCCGCCGCGGATCGACTGCTCGTTGCGCCGGAACGTGGCGTTGCCGAAGCCGACGAACGTGCTGGTCGAATTCAGATGATTCCAGTCGAGGCGTGATTCGATCACGGCCGCGACGCTTCCTGCGGGCAGGCTCACGACCGGACCGTTGAGTGTCAGGTCGGCAAGCGTATCGAACGACCGGCTCGACGTTCGGTCGGTGCGAAGCGCGATAAGATTGGTGAAGTCCGTCGTGAACGGATTGACGGTGTCGGCGATGGGAATGTTCCCGAACACCGTCTGATGCTCCGTCGAGAAGTCGAACCTCGATTCGGCATGGCGAAGGTTCAGGTTGCCGCTCCAGCTGCCCCAGTTCGCGTTAAACGTGACGTTGGCATCGCCAGCATGTTGCGTGGAGCGCGAATGCAGCGGTTTCTTCCCGAAGAAGGCCAGCGCGACGTCATTGGAGAAAGGCGAAAAGGCGTTCGTCGGCGAAAGCACGAACAAGGCCGATGGAAGCCCGCGCAGATAGTCGCTCTGGTTGCGGCTCCAGTGCAAGGTGGCATTCGCCGTCAGCCACGGCGACAGGCGTGTCGCGACGGTGCCGTTGATGTCGTAATTCCGGAGTGCCGGGCGAAGAGTCCTGAACTGGCCGAGGTCGGTCGTGTTCTGCTGATTGGCGTTCGCCGCGAGCTGCGCGAGAGTCGGATTAGCGGTTCCGGGGACCGGCACGACCGTCACCGTCCGGCCGGCGAGTGCACTCAGCAGCGGGTCGATCTCGCCCGAGGTGTCGGGAAATCCGATGATGTTGCCGCCAAGGGCGAACGGGAACAGCGGCGCCGGCTGGATGATTCCGCGCTGGCTCTCCAGGAGCTGGCTTTCGTCGCGGACCCTGAATGTCAGATTCGCTCGCGTATCGCCCTTGACGCTGGTCAGCATGGCTTCGCCGCGATCCGCGTTCCAGTGGCCGTCGGTCGATACCTTGTGGGCGGCCGTCAGTGTTGCGGTACGCAGGTGCCGCTTCAGCGTGATGCTGACGATGCGTTGCATCGACGTCCCGCCGGCGCGGACGGCCGAGCCTCGCGGCAGGATCTCGATGTTGCGCAGCACCTCGACTGGAAGCGCGCCGATCTCCGAAAGATCGTTGATCCGCTGGCCGTTGACGATCAACAGCGGCTGGACATCGTCTCCGAGTTCGACCTGGAGTTCGCCCAGCAGGTCGTCGACCGTGCTTGCGCCATAGCTGTCGATTGCATCCTGATCGAGGCTTCGCTCCGGCAGGATATCGGGAAACAGCGGCGGCGCCGTGACGTAGATGGTCTCGTCATTTTGCTTCGACGGATCCGTCGTGCTTTGGGCGCCGGACGTGGCGTCGACCGCAACGGACGCGGCGGAGCTGCCGCTTGTCGCGCCTGCCGACGATGCCGCGAGCGCCGGGATTGCGGCGCTGGCGAGGAGCGCGGCGAGAGCAATCTGGCTCAAGCCGCGAAACGATGGGTCTTCATGCATTGCCCGCCCCCCCAGAAAAGGCTGCAAAAAGTTGCGGCCCCCGCGCTACCCTGCCCGGCGCAATGCCGGGCAGGGCGTCCACGCGCGGTTCTGGGCCGCTAGTGAAGTTAGATCTGCGGAATATTGCCGCTCGGGATCGTTCCACCGGCCGCGGCGCTCGCAGCCGCGCACTGGCTCGACGGGAAGCCGTTCTTGCCGGTCCACTTGCCGCCCTTGGTGCCCGGGCTGATGCAGATCAGCGCGACGACCGTGTCGCCGGTGATGACGAACGGATCATTGGTGATCTTGTTGCCAACGCCGGCCGAGATGGTCCGGTGGCCGATCGCCTGGTCGCCCGTGGTCTGAAGGCCCGGAGGAGAAATGATGTTCCCATTGCCCGGGACGACCTTGAACACGTGGCACCCAAAGGTGATCGTGTCGGTTTGATCCTGAAGCAGGTTCCAGGGCTGCTGGGTCTGCGGATACGTCAAAGTCGCCTGCGCCAGCGCCCAGACGTTCGGGCTGCCGCCGTTGCGGAAATACGAATTGCTCAGAATGACGTTCGAAGCCGTCGGCGTTCCCAAGCCCGAGGGGTCGCCCGCCGGGCCGGTTTCCGGATCCGGATCGAAGTAGGGCGCGCCGGAATTGACGAACCCGGTGTCGACGACATTGACCGGTTCCGTCTGGAATCCCGAAGCGGCGGCCGGACGAAGCACGTCGTCGCAAACCTCCTGCGGAGTCAGATCGTTTTCGGTCAGCGGTGTCAGAATGATGTCGTCGCCATCATCCGCCCAGGCCGCGGTTGTCGCGATCGGCGTCAGCGAAATGCTGATCATTGCCGCCGCACTCATAAGTGCACGATATTTCATGGCTTTTGCCCCTTCGCCTCGCGTGGATGTGAGCTTACCCCTGAGCGGGTGAGGCGAGTCGCCCGCGCTAAGTTTCTGTTAAACCGCAGCGGGATAATGACGGTAGTTATCGGACGTTAATTAACGAAAGTTAGCCAGGGGCGCAGATGTCCCGGATCGGTACGGCCGGCGTCCCTTTTTCGGTGCTGTGACGAGGATGGCGATGACCGGCGTCGCCGGCCCTTACTTCAGTAGCGCGAGGCCCAAAATCGCGGCCAGGACGAGGGCGCCGATCATCGCGGCTGCGATCAATCCCTGTTGGCGGAGGCGGCGGCGCTCGAGCCGCTCCTTTTCGAAGCGGCGGCGGCTTTTCTCGACGAAGAACTGTTCCCAATCCTCCACGCGTGGCGTGGTCGGATGAATCGCGATTTAAATCAAGATCAGCCGGCGACGGCTGTCTGGGTGCAGGCGATTGTGCCGTTGCCGGCGCTGGCCCGCTCCGCGAAATCCTGTGCCAGCTTGGCATGCCACAAGCGGGCGGCTTCGCTGATTGCCCGCTGTGCGGCCATGCGCTCCTCCACCGCGCGACGCCGGTAATAACGCTCGTTCGATTCCACTGGTCCCCCCTCCGCTAGAGAACCTACGGACCATCAACCCACATTGCCTAACAGATGGTTAATATCCACAGCCGGACGGCTGCATTCGCAATGAACCGCTTCCATAATGGCAGATGTCCCGCCGTGGAACAGCGGAATGCGCCATGATGACACGAAGCTGTTTCGGGCGGATCATCTTTGAAACCTAACGACTCGACGCTCGTTGAGGCGACAAATGGTTTCGAAGGAAGGCACCATGCTGAGTTCGATCGAATCGCGCCGCAATTTTTTCAATCCGAGCGCGCGCGGATATCATGCCGTCTATCACGAGGGCGAAATCAATCACTGCCCCGGCTGCGGCCGGACCCACTGGCTGATCGGCCGGATGTCCGCGGAATGCGCATTCTGCTCGACCGCGCTGCCGCTGAAGGAAGCGGGAACGCAGGGCCCGGCGGCGACGCCGGTGTTCTGGAGCGGCCGCCGCCCGACTTACGCCGAGCTCAACGCCGCCTGATCCCCGTACAATTGCGGATTTCTGAATGGCCGTGGCCGGTGTATGGTCACGGCCATGAAGAGATCCGCGGCCGTCGCCTTGCTGTTGCTCAACAGCTCACCCGCGCTTGCGGGTGCGTCGAATTTCGTGCTGGTCAACGGCACCGGCGCCGCGATCGCCAATGTGTCGATCACCCGCTCCGGAACGAAGGACTGGAAGGCGCTCGATGCGTCCCCCGCGGCCGGCGCCCGAGCGCCCGTCAAGTTCAGCAATCAGGATTGCGCGTTCGACATTCGCGCCAACGTTAGCGGGACCGGCCAGGTAACCTGGGCCGGGGTCAATCTGTGTGACGTGAAGTCCGTCGTTCTGAAGCGCGACGCGACGGCAGGCGCGTGGGTCGACTACGACCAGTGATGGTTCGGCGGCGGAGCGGCGCCCGGTAGGGTCCGCCGGCGATCGCCGGCTGTGCCGGCTTCACCGAATCGAGGAGCCTGGCGCCGGCGACGAACACCACTCCGGTGCAAGCCAGGGCAAGCAGCCAGCCGCCCCACCCGGGATAGGTTTCCAGATATAGGCGGCCGCGCTCCACCGCGCCGAGCGCGATAGCATAGATCACCAGCCACGCTTCGAAGCGCGTCTTGATCGTGAACAGGCGGCCTATCTTCTTCAGCATCGCGAATCGTTAACGCCTCAACGTTCCGATGGCGGATTTGCGCCGTTCCACTCCTAATGAACAGGGTTAAAGTGTCGGTAAGGATTGGCGAAATGTGCCAGATCGGGACTCAGGCCAGCTCGGCAATATCCAGTGCGTCGAGGAGAGCGGCTCGCGCCCGTTCAACATCGGCGATGAGCGCGGGCTTCTGCAGGTCGCTGTGGTGGATCTGCTCGGGCCAGAGCCGCCGCACGACCTCGGCAATCCGGTCCAGCCGTTCCCCGTCCACCATGAAGCGCGGATCAACGGTCGCCGGGTCGGCGACCACGCGCAGTCGGAGGCACGCCGGGCCGCCTCCGTTCGCCATCGATTGGCGTACATCCACGACCTCGACGCGCCGGATCGGCCCGTTGCCGGCAAGATGGCGCTCGAGCCAGCTCCACACCGATGCAGTTTCGCGCGCTTCGGTCGGAACGATCAGCGTCGTCTCGCCATCCGGCGGACTTACCAGCTGCGCGTTGAACAGGTAGGATTTGATGGCATCCTCGAGCGGCACGTCCGCCGCTGCGACCTCGACATATTCGAACCCGGGGACGTGCGCGGAACAGGCGTCGAGCAGCGGCTGCTTGTCCGCGAAGGCCTGCTCGTGCGCGAATAGCACCCGCTCGTTGGCGACGGCGACGACGTCGTTGTGAAACGCCCCGGCAGCGATCGCCTCTTCGGACTGCTCGATGAAAACCGTCCGCCGAGGATCAAGGCAGTGCAGCCGGGCAATCGCTTTCGAGGCCTCGACATGCTGGCGCGCCGGAAAGGCGCCCCCGGAAACTCCGTAGACCAGGATTTCGACGCCGGGCGCATCGTGGCCGGGCGCAAGCCGCATGTGGTTGGCCGCGCCTTCGTCGCCGAACGCGGGCGGCACCGGGCCGTGGACCGCGAACGGATCCCCTCGGAAAGCAAGCTCGAGCTGCGCCAGCGTTGCGGACCATTCGTGACTGCGGTGCGGCATGGTGCGCAGATTGGCCACGGTGAGATGGCACTTGCCGTCGGCCGTGTCGGGTGCGGGCGAGACGGTGGCGGCGTTTGCCGCCCACATCGGCGATGCGGACATGGCGTTGGCCGCGATGATCGGCTCGGCCGCCTCGATCGTGGTGCCCAGCCGTGCAAGCCATTCCCGGTTCGGCCGCGGGTGCGGAAGGAAAATGCCCTGCGCAAGTCCCAGCGCCAGGTTCGAGCGCATCTTGTCGATTCCTTGAAGCGCCGCCGCGCGCGGTTCGGATGTCTCTCCGCCGTGACCCATCGACGCGACATTGCCGAAACTCAGGCCGGCATAATTGTGGCTCGGCCCGATGATCCCGTCGAAATTGATTTCGACGAGCGGCATCAGCGCACGGCCATCAGGATTTCGTCGCCGACCTCCACCTCCAGCAACTCGGCGGCGTCCCGGTCGATCGCGACGCCCTTGTCCGGCAGCTTCCTGACGCTGGCGCAACAGGCGCGGAAATCGTTCAGTCGGCCGCTTCCGACCACCGCTTTGTCCCCGCCGCCCTCGGTAATCTCGCCGACCGTCTCAAGGGTCGACTCCCGGATGGTGCGGATGTCGTCGGTGTCGACGGTGACGGTGGGCCCGCCGTCGAAGATGTCGATGTAACGGTCGTAGTGGAAGCCTTCTTCCTCGAGCATCCGCATAGCCGCCCGACCGCTCGGATGCGGCTGCCCGATCACCGCTTTCGCCGCATCGGTCAGCAACGCGACGTAAATCGGCGTTTGCGGCATCAGGTCGGCGATGAACTGGGTTCCGTGCACGGCATTGAACTCATCGGCTTCGGGGAAGCTCATGCCGAAGAACTTGCCCGCGAGCGAGTCCCAGAAGGGAGCGTTGCCGGCTTCGTCCATCACGCCTCGAAGCTCCGCCAGCGTGCGCTGCCCGAAGCGAGCCCGGTGCAGCTTGATGAACAGGTAGCGGCTTCGCGCCAATAGCGAGCCCCAGCCGCCGGCGCGCAGCTGCGGGTGGAGGAAAAGCCCACCCACCTCCGACGACCCCTCGAGGTCGGTGGTCAGGGTCAGCAGCTGGTTGCGGAACGTCTTGCCGAGTTCCGGGCTCGACTGGGTGAGCGTACTCAAATGATATGAATAAAATGGCTGCTTCACGCCGACCTGCCCGAACACCTGGCAGGTCCCGCGGATCGCGCCGCTCTTGGGATCCTCCAGCACGAACATGTAGAGGTCGCCCGTCTGGCTGTCTTCGGTCCGGGCGAAACTCTTGTCCGATCGCTCGAGCTTGGCGACTAGCGTCTCGCGATCCGCCGGGAGGTTGGTGAAGCCGCCGCCGGTCAGCTTCGCCATCTGATAGATTGCGCGGAAGTCCTCGCCCGTCGCGGGCCGTACCCGATAGGTCATCTGGCCTCGGCGAGCAGGCGCAGGATGGCGAGGGCGGACAGCGATGCGCGCTCGGCCAGGCTGTCGGTGATCAGAAATTCCTCCATGCTGTGGATCTTGCCGCCGCGCACCCCCATGGTGTCGACCACCGGTACGCCGCAGGCGGCGATGTTATTGCCGTCGCACACGCCGCCGGTCGGCTGCCACGCGATGTCCTGGCCGAGGTCCGCTCCCGCTCGCCTGACGAGCTTGAACAAGGCCTCGGCGTCTTCGGTCAGCGGCTTGGGCGGGCGCCCGAAGCCGCCATGAACCTCGATGTAGACCCCGTGCTGCTTCGCGGTCTCGTCGACGGCTTTGGCGATGAGGCGTGCGGCGATCTCCTGGTCGTCGGTGGTGCGCGGCCGCATGTTCACCCGCAAAATGGCAAGGTCTGGAACGACATTGCTCGGCCCGCCACCATCGATCCGCGCGGGATTGACCGATAGTCCGGGAGTCTTCGACATGGCCAGCCGAAGTGCGAGCTCGCTAGCCGCGACGATGGCGTTACGGCCGTCCTGCGGGTTGCGCCCGGCATGCGCGGACTTGCCCCGGATCAGGAAGGAGAAATTGCCGCTTCCCGGCCGAGCGCCCGCGAGCGTGCCATCGGGAAGCGCTGCTGGCTCGTAGGTAAAGGCCGCGTGCTTGCCCTTCGCGGCCTCGGTCAGCAGCGCGGCGGAGCTCAGCGAGCCAACCTCCTCGTCGCTGTTGATGACGACTTCGTAGCCGAGACGGTCCACGCCGCGGCTCTTCTCGACGGCTTTCAGCGCGGCGAGCATTACGGCCAGTCCGCCCTTCATGTCAGCGACGCCGGGACCGCCGAGGATCCCGTCCTCGATCCACCGCGTCGCCTGGAATGCATGGTCGGCGCCGAATACCGTATCCATGTGGCCCGTCAGAAGCAGCTGGACCGGCGCGGTCGGCCGCACCGTCAGGTGAAGGTGCCGCCCATGCTTGATCTTCGCTGTCTTGCCGGCGGGATCCACATTCTCGACCGGCTGCGGATGGTCGAGCCGAAGCGCGCCCGGGAGCGCGGCGAACGCATCGGCGAGCAGTTCCGCCATCCGTTCGAGCCCGCCGAGGTTGCGCGAGCCGCTGTTGATCGCGGCCCAGGCAAGCACCTGGTCGAGCATCGGCTCGGCCGCGGCGCGCTCGACCGCTTCGCGTTCGGTGGACGACAATTCCCCCATGGCTCAGGCTCTAGCCAAGGGCTTTCAGGAAGGCCACACCGGGAAGTCGGAAGAAGATGCCTCTATTTGGCAGCTTCGGCGATGCCGAGCCTCTCCCTTGCCCCGGCCAACATTTCGATAAAGCGCGGATGGTCCCGAAGCGGATCGAGGTCGGGGTCCGCTTCGAGGTGGCGAATATTCTGGGCCGTCTTAACCCGTTCGAAAAAGGGCTGAATCGCGTCGAGGGCGTCGGCCACTGTCATGCCGTCGTGCGCCAGTGCGCACGCCAGATTGTAGCACATGATCAAATTCTCGGGGTCGAGCAGCAGCGCTCGGCGGCTCCAGTCGCGGGCGCGATCCGTATCGCCCAGGATAACGAGCGCGTTCGCACCGGCGGCGAGCGCTTGCCCGTTCGTCGCTTCTTTGCCGACGGCGCGTTCAGCGCGCTCGAACACCGTCTTCGCAACATCGCGCAGTTCCGACTCTTTCCCGGTCGACGCGTAGCAAGTGATCAGCATCAAGGGGTTGTGCCAATCGGTCTCCATCTGAGACGCCGCCTTCTGGAAGAAGGGAATTGCATCGGCGGCGCGGCCTCGCCGAAACAGCATGCGCGCCGCCTCGCGGTTTACCTCCCAGGAATCGGGATCGAGCTTCAGCGCGGTGCGGACCTGCTTCTCGGCCTCGTCGGTCTTGCCTTCCTCTTCGAGATAGCGCGCCTTGATGCAGTGGGCTTCGGGGAGTTCGGCATTGAGTTCCAGCGCCCGATCGGCGGCCGGCAGCGCATTCTCGTCCTTGCCGTGTACGAACCGCAGTTCCGCCTGCGCTAGCGCCATCAGCGCCCACGCCTGCGCGTAGCCGGGGTCGAGCTTTGTCGCCTGCTTGCACACGCGGACAATCGCCTCGTCCCGTCGCGGATCTCCGAAGTTGCCGCTGATCCATTGCTGCCGCGCCATGAGGTAAAGATTGTAGGCGTCGGCATTGGTCGTCCCACGATGCTCGATCGCCTTCTTTTCTTCGGGGAGCAGCTTGATCTTGAGGGCGTCGACGATGGCTTTGGAAATCTCATCCTGGATCGCGAAAATGTCGTCGAGGTCCCGGTCGTAGCGGTCGGCCCAGACGTGATCGCCCGCCGCCCCGTCGATCAGCTGCGCGGTTATCCGCACGCGGTTGCCCGCTTTGCGCACGCTTCCTTCCAGCACGTAGGTCACGCCGAGCGTCTTCGCGACATCCTTCACGTCGACCGACTCACCCTTGAACGTGAACGCCGTGTTTCGCGCGACCACGGAGAGCGCAGACACTTTCGACAGATCGGTGATGATGTCCTCGCTGATGCCGTCCGAGAAATATTCCTGCTCGGCCTCGCCGCTCATGTTGATGAACGGAAGCACGCAGACGGACGTACGCTTGCTCGGCTCAGCGGCTTTCTCAGCTTTTGCGGAGGCTGCGTTGCGGGCGTGTGAACCGCAGGTGCGGGCGATCGCCTCAAGGAGATCTCCGAGGGCATCGGGCTGGCCGCTGCCGTCCCATTTGCCAAGGTCGATGGTCTGGAACTGGCGAAACCCCAGCGGCGGCTTTGCGGAAGCGAGCGACACCGGGACGAGCCGGCCCGAATCGCGGCCCTCCGCCGCCTCGTCCTGGACCCAGGCGGACTCGGTCGACACCGGTGACCACAAAACGACCACCGCCTCGGCATCCTTGAGGGCGCGGTCGATCTCGGCTGCGAAGCGGGAGCCGCCGTGCAGGTGACGATCCCACCACACCTCATGGCCCGCCTCGCCAATGTAGCTCGCAAGCTGCTTGGCTGCGTCGAGATCATCCCGCGCATAGCTGAGGAATATCCGGGCCACGCATTCTCCCCCCGAGAGCCGGGCACTGTGCGCTGAACGGCGTGATGCTGCAAGAGCGGCTCCGCAAGGCCGAAGCCTATGCCATTAGAGACGTTCGGAGATTTGCCGCGGCTACGTCGCCGGCTTGACGAACCTCAGCGCATATTGGTCGGTGTGGCCGCGGATCGATGGATCGAAGATCGGCTTCGAATGATCGTCCGCCGGGTTGCGCAGGAAATTGCCTTCGCCCGCGAGTTTGAACCCGACCGAGGTCACTTCCTTCACCACCTGGTCGCGGTTGATACGGTGCATCTTCGCGATGTCTGTGGGAGACAGGTTGGGCGGCCCTTGGTGATCGATGATGAAGAAGATCCCGCCCGGCTTCAGCGCGGCATAAACGGCGCGATCGAACGCGACCGTATCCACCGCTTTCCCGCCCGGACCGTACTTGGGAATCTTGAGGTCATGATAGTTCTGAGTCACCCAGGCTAGGTCGAGCGGTTTCGGGAACTTGACCGTCCCGAACGGCTCGACGTCGAGCGAGACGTTCTTCCACTTGCCCTCGGCGAGCATCTTGCGGTCGTCCTGGACGCTGTCGTTCCAGCCGGCGTTCTCGATCGCGTAGACGTGGCCCGACGGGCCGACGACGTCGCTCAGCATTCGCGTGAAATAGCCGCCGGCCGGATAGAATTCGCCGACGGTCATGCCGGCCGTCACGCCGGAAAACTGGAGCGTTTGCGCCGGTTTTCGGAACGCGTCGGCTCGTGTGAACGCCGCCGGTCGCGCCGGATCGCTGACCGCATCCGCGATGCTCGTGCCTTTTTGCGGCGCCGCGGCTTTGTCGCAGGCAGTTGGCAGCGCCAGGACGGCTGCGACAATCATGAGCGTGGTCACGCGCATTCGGACCTCCAACGTTGATTTGACCGCCTAGCCCATCGTTGAATAGCCGAAACGGCCTTTCGACCGGCGGTCAGAGATAGTCGGCGAACTCTTCGACAAGGCGCCGATACAGGTCGCGCTTGAACGGCACGATGAGCTCGGGAAGCCGCTCCGGCACGACCCATTTCCACGCGCGGAACTCGGGATGGTCGGTGGCGATGTTCACGTCGCTGTCCTCGCCCAGGAACCGGCACAGGAACCAGTCCTGCTCCTGTCCAACCCACCGCTCCTTCCAGATAACGCCGACCAATTCGTCCGGGAGACGGTAGCGCAGGCGTTCGGGGCATTGCGCGATCCGTTCGACCAGGCGTGGCGGAATGCCGGTCTCCTCCTCCAGCTCGCGGAGCGCGGTCGCCCACGGCTCCTCATCGGAATCGATCCCGCCTTGCGGCATCTGCCAGGCGTCGTCGGGATTATCGATCCGCGCGCCGACCCAGACCTTGCCCTCGCTGTTGAGCAGCATCACGCCGACGCCGCGGCGGTAAAGGTCAGCATTGCTCATCCCGTCGCCGTATCGCAGCGGTCCCCTGCCTTCCAGTTCAATGGTGCAAAATGGAAAGCCGGTCGCGGACGATCCGCGCCTCCTCCGCGTAGTTCCTCAGACTGTTCAAGTAGCTGTCGACGCCCGCGAAATGCAGACTGAGCTCGCGCGCAAGCTCTGGATGCGCGCGCAGGTCGGCCGCGACGCGTCTGGTCGACGCGGGATCGAGTTGGATTGGGCAGCGGTGGGGAAGTGCAAGCTGGGTTGTGTCTCCGGGTAATGGCCGGTCGCCGCACGATTTTCGGATTGCCTGCTGAAGCGAATCCGGAATGACCATCCGGACGTCGTCGCGATAGCGTGAGGCAACCGCGTTCGAATTCAGGGCCTGGACGTCGAAGGCCATCAGCCGCGCCAAGGGAACGCGAAGTCGATCGTCATCGACATTGCGCAACTGATCAGCTCCGAACACCGCTGCCCAGCTTTGCGATTGACCGAGCCCATGGATCTGGCTCGCCTGGTAGGCGGCGATCACGAAATCATTGTCGCTTACTTTTCGGTCGCCGTTCCATGCCGCAAAAGCGGTTTCGGCGAACCGACGCGTAGTTGCGTAATAGTCGCGGGTGTTCGCGGCGAAGCTGATGATCTGATCGATTTCGGGCTCGATTCGCATCAGCAGGCGCCGGGTCTCCGCGCGTTCGATCCGCTCCTGGTTCCAGTTCGACGCCTGGACGCCCACGAACACGCCGATGACGACGATCACGAACTCGATCGCGATCGCGGTCCAGTTCTGCGCCTTCAGGTTCGCGCTGAGCCTGCGGAGGATCATCGCGACGCCCGTGCATCGAAGTCGATTCGGTCGAGCGCGCGCTGCACACTCCGGCGGAACATTCCGAGGATGAAGACGAATGATGCGATCAATGCGCGATGCCAGCGCAGCTCCTTGATCAATTGCGGCTCGGCGCGGAGGTCGTGCGCCGCGCCAACCCACACCTTACGCTCGCTGTTGAGCAGCATCACGCCGACGCCGCGGCGGTAGCGATCGATCGTCGACATGCCGCGTCATTGAGCAAGGGGAAGTGGCGATGCAATGCCCTAAACGCAATCTGCCGATTGCGCTGGCTTGCGCGTAATGAGACATTCTCGTCCATGTTGGGGATGCTGCTCATCGCTGCCGCTGGGACCGTTCAGATGGCCCAGCTCAAGACCTTCAGTGACTGGATCGTCGGCTGCGACAACGGCCTCTTGTGCCAGGCGTCGGCGATGATGCCGGAAACCGATACCAGCATAACGGTGACCGTTCGGCGCAGTCCGGAACCGGACGCGTCGCCGCAGGTCTGGATGCGCAGCGTCGACACAGACATCGCCGACGTGGTCGCCGACGGTCAAAAGCTCGGCCTGCACCTCACGAAGAACGCCGACGACGCCTTCGTCGTCGCACCGCCGGACGCGCTCAAGTTCCTCGACACGCTGCGCTCGGCGAACAAGGTCGAGGGGCTCGACCCCAAGGGCAAGCCGGTCGGCGACATCCTCGTCAACGGGGCCACCGCAGCGCTCCTGTACATCGACGATCGGCAACACCGCCTCGGCACCCGCGGAGCGCTCGTTCCGCGCGGGGACAGGCCCGATTCCTCCATTCCCGCGCCGCCGGCGCTTCCGGTGCGCGTCGCGGTCGCCGGCTCGTCGCGGCCGGCGCCAAAGCTCTCTGCCGCCTTCGTCGCCAAGGTCCGCAAAGACAATGACTGTCCCGACGAGAAGGACCCCAACCTGGTCAATGTCGATCGCGTCGATTCAAGCCATAGCTTCGCGACGATCACGCTGATCTGCCAGAGCGGTGCCTACAATTATCTCTCGGCCAATTACGTGATCGCGGACGGAGGCGCACCTCGACCCGCGAAGTTCGACGACGACAATTCAAAGGAGGATGGCGACCTCCATTACAACCTCTATTGGGACGCGAAGACGCATCGCCTCGACGCTGGAATGAAAGGCCGCGGGATCGGGGACTGCGGCGGCATGCAGCATTACGTCTGGGATGGATCCGAATTCCGTCTCGTGGCCGTCGAGGAAATGACCGAGTGCCGCGGGGTGATCGATTTTATCTCCGTGTGGCGGGCCAAAGTCGTCAAGCGCTGAACCGACAAGAAGGTGGCGAAGCGACGTTGAGCGTCTTAAACTGACTCCATGGCCACAGCCTCGCACCGAATCACCCAAACCGAAGCCGCCGCCCGCCCGCCGCAGGAAGCCGTCGTCGTCCGCTTCGCCGGCGACAGCGGGGACGGCATGCAGCTGACCGGAGGTCAGTTCACGCTCTCCACGGCGCTCGCCGGCAACGACCTCGCCACCTTCCCCGATTTCCCGGCCGAGATCCGGGCGCCGCAGGGGACGACGTTTGGAGTCTCCGCCTTCCAGATCAACTTCGGCTCCTGCGCCATCGACACCGCCGGCGACCAGCCGGACGTGCTGATCGCGATGAACCCCGCCGCGCTGAAGGTGAACGCGAAGGAGGTGCGCGAGGGCGGCCTGCTGATCGTCGACGAGGGCGAGTTCACCCAGCGCAACCTCGCCAAGGCCGGTTACGAGCAGAACCCGCTCGAGGACGGCAGCCTGGCCAAATGGCAGGTGGTCCACTTCAACATCTCGCAGCTCACGCTCGACGCCGTGAAGCCTTACGGCCTCGGCAACAAGGAAGCGCTGCGCTGCAAGAACATGTGGACGCTGGGCCTCGCGCTGTGGATGTTCGATCGCGACCGCGAGCCGATCGTCGACTGGCTCAAGAAGAAGTTCGCCAAAGCGCCCGAGCTGGCCGAGGCGAACATCGCCGCGCTCAACGCCGGCCACGCCTATGGCGAGACCGCCGAAATGGGTGCGCCGTTCAAGCAGCATCATATCGCCGCCGCGCCCGCCGAGCCGGGCCTCTACCGCACCGTCACCGGTGCTGAGGCGCTCGCGCTCGGGCTGGTCGCGGGCTGCCAGCTCGCCGGGCTGAAAATGTTCTTCGGCTCCTACCCGATCACGCCGGCGAGCCCGCTTCTCCACCATCTCGCGCGGCTCAAGGAGTTCGGGATCACGACCTTCCAGGCGGAGGACGAGATCGCCGCCGCCTGCGCCGCGATTGGCGCGAGCTATGCCGGCCAGCTCGGAATCACCTCCTCGTCGGGCCCGGGTATCGCCCTCAAGATGGAGGCGGTCGGGCTCGCCATCATGACCGAGCTTCCGCTCATCGTCGTCAATTCGCAGCGCGGCGGGCCCTCGACCGGCCTTCCCACGAAGACCGAGCAATCCGACCTCTACCAGGCGGTCTACGGGCGCAACGCCGACTCGCCCGTCCCGGTGATCGCCGCACGCTCACCCGCGGATGCATTCGAGTGCGCGATCGAGGCGTGCCGCATCGCCACGCGCTACATGACTCCGGTGATCCTGCTCACCGACGGCTATATCGCCAATGCCGCCGAGCCGTGGCGCGTGC
>DATNFJ010000079.1:0-23817 GCA_035606455.1 Sphingomicrobium sp. | reverse complement strand
GGCGAAGATCACGTCGTCCATCCCGCCGCCGCGGAGCGACTTGGGACTCGATTCGCCCATCGTCCAACGGATCGCCTCGAGGAGGTTCGACTTGCCGCAGCCGTTCGGGCCGACGACGCCGGTCAGGCCCGTTTCGATCCGGAGTTCGGCCGGCTCGACGAAGCTTTTGAAGCCGCTGAGCTTGAGCCGCCTGATCTTCAACCTGTCGGTTCCTCCCCGGACTCCAGCCTAGCTTCCGAGCGCCGCTTTGATCTTCGCTTCAACGTTCGGCCACACCTGCGCCTCGGTGACCGACGACGGCAGGTCGACCATCGTCCCGTTGAGGACGAAGCTCGGAGTCCCCGGGAAGTCGGGCCACTGCTGCGTGATCTGTCCGCTCTGGCCGACGAGCTGGTTGATCGCATTGGTGTCGGTCAGGCACTGGGTCGCCTTTTCTTGCGGAACGCCGCGCGCGGCTGCCCAGTCAAGGAATCCTACAAGCTTTGCCGCCTGCAATTCGATCTGGTTGGTTGGCAGATTCTGCATCTGGTCGAGCTGGCTCTGCGAGAGCTTCGGAAGCACAGCTTCCCACTGCGGCTGCGTGTCATAGAAAGCGCGCGTGAGCGGGAAGAAGGAATTCGGCCCGTTGCACTTGGCGATCAGCACCGCCGCGAGGTCGAAGGAATCGCGGATGTAGTTGCGGAATTCGTAGCTGATCTTCCCGGTCTTCACATATTTGTTGACCAGGTCGTCGACCGCGGTTTCCTCGAAATGCTGGCAGTGCGGGCAGGTCAGCGAACCGATCTCGATCAGGTGAACCTTGGCGTTGGGATCGCCCATCATCACGCCGCCGTCCGGCGTCGGGTTGATGACCTGGCTCCAGTCGCCGCCCGCCGGCGGCTTCACATTCGCATAATGGACAGGCGCGCTGGTGGTCGTGGTCTCGCCACCCGGTTTCTTGTTGCAGCCGGCGAGGGCGACGAGCGCCGCGGCGTAGGCGAGAAAGGTGGTCGGTTTCATCAATTCCTTTTGCTCCCTTGCGCGCTCTCGGAGAGCGCCTTTTTCAACTCAGGCTCCAGCTGCTCCCATAATGTAGAGCCGGACACCTGGCCGTTGATGATGAACGTCGGCGTTTGGTGGATGCCGTTGTCATTGGCGGCCTTGGTGATCGCAAGCAGCCGATCAAGTCCGTTCTTGTCGGTCAGACATTGCCGCGCTCGGGCGGCATCCAGGCCGAATTTGCTGGCGATCGCCGGCATTCCGCCAATCTCGGCGAAGCGGACGATCCGCTGCTCGTCGGTCATCTTGTCGATCGCCGCCTTGTCGGCGTCGCTCATCTTGATCAGCCGGTCTTCCCACTGCGGCTGGGTCGCATAGACGAGCTCCGACATCGGGAAGAATTTCGCCGCGCCGGCGCAGCGGGTGAGCAGGCTCACCGAAATATCGGGGCCGTTCAGAAGCAGGTTGCGGAACTCGTAGCTGACGTCGCCGGTGCGGACATAGTTTTGAACGAGCGGCTTGTAGCCGGTCTCCTCGAAGTGCCGGCAGTGCGGGCAGGCGAGGGAGCCATATTCGACCAGCTTCACCCTCGCGGCCGGATTACCCATCATGAATCCGCCCTCGGGCGTCATGGTCACAACCCTCGCCCAGTCGCGCGCCCTGGCGGGCGCGGCGTGGGCGGGCTTCGCGGCCGCGGATAGCGCGCTTCCGCCCGCGCAGGCGAAGGACAGCGCGGCCACGACATGAATCGGGAAAAACCGACTTCTCACCAGCTATTTGGCTCCCTTGATGGCCGGAATCGGCTCGGCGCCCTCGTCGACCGACGGCGGACCGCTGCTAGCGGCAATTCGCGCGGCAAGCGACTCCAGACAGGCGCGAAGCTCGGGATCCGCGATCTCGCGAAGGCCCTCGCCGAGCTCCTTCGGCACCGGCCTCAGGTCGGGACGGACAGGCTTCGCCGCTGCGACGGCGGGCTTGCCCTGCCGGAACACAATCCGGTTGATCGCCGCATAGCCGAAAAAGCGGTTGACCCGCTCGACGATCATCGGGGTGAGGTGCTGGATCAGCGGCGCGTGCGCCCCGTCGACCATCAGGGTCAGTGCGCCGCCCGCCTTTTTCCCCGCGGGGAAGCGGATCGATTCAGGCGACGACACCCTGGCGTAGCGCTCGCCGACGATCTCGGCCCAGCGGCTGACGATCGATCCCTGGATGAAGCCGAAACGGCGGAACGACGGATCGCCCGCCGCGCCGACCAGCTCGCCCGCCGATCGCGCCCGGCAGCTCCTCGGAGCCTCGTCCTTTCCCAGCTTTCGCTTCGACATGGCTCGCGAGCATGCCATAGCCAAATCGTGACCGCCAATGCCGCAAGCCGCCTGATCCAACATTATGTGGATAACTTCAGGCGCTTGCCGTGGCGTTCGCCGCCCGGCGCGCCCCCGCCGGACCCCTATCGCGTGTGGCTCAGCGAGGTGATGCTCCAACAGACCACGGTCGCGACCGTGGCCCCGCGGTTCGAGCGCTTCCTCGAGCGCTGGCCGACGGTCGACGCGCTGGCCGCTGCGCGCGACGAGGACATCCTCTCCGAATGGGCCGGCCTTGGCTATTATGCGCGGGCGCGCAATCTCATCGCCTGTGCGCGCGAAGTCGCCCGGCGCGGCGGCTTTCCCGCCACTGCTGCGGAGCTGCGCGCGCTGCCGGGCGTCGGCGCCTACACCTCGGCCGCGATCGCGGCGATCGCGTTCGGTGAGAAAGCCGCCCCGATCGATACCAACGTGCGGCGGGTCGTCGCACGTCTGCATGGTCTCGCGGAGCCCTCGGCCGGTGAGATCGAAAGGGGCGTCCTCGAGCTCATGACCCACGATCCGGCGGGCGATGTCGTCCAGGCGCTGATGGACCTCGGCGCAACCGTCTGCCGTCCGCGCCAGACGCGCTGCGCCCAATGCCCGCTGAGCGGCCACTGCGCGGCCTTCGCGAGCGGCGCGCCGGAATGCTTTCCTCGGCGGCGCCAGCGCAAGCCGAGGCCGCGCCGCTTCGGCGCCGCCTGGTGGATCGAGCGGGATGGCCATGTGTGGCTGGTCCGCCGTCCCGCGACCGGCCTTCTCGGCGGAATGGCGGCGCTCCCGGGCAGCGAATGGACGGACGCGCCGACTGAGGGCCGGCCGCTCGGCACTGTCCGTCATCTGTTCACCCATTTCTCGCTCGATCTCGCCATCGAGCTGCGCCCCGACCCGTGCGGCGAAGGCTGGTGGCACCCGCTCGACCGGCTCGACGAAGCGGGCCTTCCGACGCTTTACCGGCGCGCTGCGGACATCGCGCTCGCAGCTCGCCGCGACACCCGCGCCGCGGCTTGAAGAAGCCGGCATCGCCCCTTAAGAGGCGCGCAAATCTTCCGTCTTTTCGCTTCTGAAAAAAACAGGGAAACTTCATGGACGATCGCTTCAACACCATCGCCGGCTGGGTGCTGTTCGCTGGGATTGTCGCGCTCGGATCGTCGATCGTCGCGGAGGGATATTTCCGCAGCGAACGTCCGGAGAAGATGGGTTATCCGATCGCCGGCGTCCAGGAAGAAGGACAGGGCGCCGCGGCGGCCGAGCAGCCGATCGAAGTCTATCTGGCGAAGGCCGACCCGGCCAAGGGCCAGCAGATTTTCAACAAGTGCATGGCCTGCCACAACGCCGACAAGGGCGGCGCCAACCAGCTCGGCCCGAACCTGTGGGGCATCCTCGGCGCGGGCATTGCAGAGGACCGCAACGGCTTCGCCTTCTCCGACGCGCTGAAGAAGGTCGGCGGCACGTGGAACTGGGACAATCTCAGCAAGTGGCTGACCAGCCCTCGGACGTTCGCTCCGGGCACCAAGATGACCTTCGCTGGGCTTAGCGACCCGCAGGACCGCGCCGACGTCGAGGCATTCCTCAACAGCCACAGCGATTCGCCGCAGCCGCTGCCCAAGGCGCCCGCGCCGGCGGCGAACGGAAGCACGGGCGAGCAGGCGAAGGGCAGCCCGCCGGGAACCGGACCCAACAACGGACCGCAGAAAGCCGGCAAGGAGCCGGTGCTCAACACCGCGACCGCGGAGAAGAGCGAGAAGAACGTCGGCGGCCCGGCCGCGCCGGTCGGCCCTACCGGCAAGCCCCACTGATCATTCGGGCGGTCCGCGCTCGTCGCGCGGCGGCTCGGGATGCTCGGCGTAAAAGCGCGTGACGAAATCCCACGCCTCGTCCGCCTCTTCGCTCCAGTGGATGAGGTCGAGGTCGTGGGGCGCGATCACCCCCTCCTCGACCATCGCCTGGAAGTTGATCACCCGGTTCCAGTAATCGCGGCCGAACAGCAGGATCGGCAGCGGCCGCACCTTGCCCGTCTGCACCAGGGTCAGAAGCTCGAACATCTCGTCAAACGTGCCGTAGCCGCCGGGGAACACCGCGACCGCCCGAGCCCGGATGAGGAAGTGCATCTTCCGGAGCGCGAAATAATGGAACTGGAAACTGAGGTCCGGCGTGACGTAGCGGTTCGGAAGCTGCTCGTGCGGGAGGACGATGTTGAGCCCGATCGTCGGCCGCCCCTCGTCGGCGGCCCCGCGGTTGGCGCCTTCCATGATCGACGGACCGCCGCCCGAGCACACCACGAAATGATGCTTTCCCTCCTCGTCCTGGCCGCAACGGCTCGCCAGCCGCGCCAGCTCGCGAGCGACGTCGTAATAGCGCGATTTGGCCTTCAACCGCTCGGCGATCGCCTCCTGCTCCGGGTTGGTCGCGGCGGCGATCAGCGCGTCGGCCATGTCGGGCGCGGGGATCCGCGCCGATCCGTAGAAGACGAACGTGGAACCGATGTTCGCCTCGTTGAGCAGAAGCTCGGGCTTCATAAGCTCGAGCTGGAAACGCACGGGCCGCAAATCCTCGCGAAGCAGGAAGTCCGTGTCCTGGAACGCGAGCTTGTAGGAAGCGCTTTCGGTCTGCGGGATCGACGGGACGTGCTGCGCCGACTGCGCTTCGGTTTTCGAGCTTGGGAAAATGCGCTCGGGCGGCCGCGGACGTTCGGACATGCCGCAGCCGCCTAGCGTCAAATCCACGCGCGGTCACGCGTGCGGCTCGCAGCCGATTTCAGGAAACGCTCAGCATTTGCTCATGACCTCTGCCCGTGACCAAGCCAAAGGCGCGCGGCATGCCGAGGCTGCCGATTGCTTGACGGCCTCTTCGGCCGTGTCACAGTTGAGAGCAGGGGGACAGAAGCATGACCGAGAGGATCGATAATCGGGCCGAGCCTTGGCCCCTGCGCCCGTGGCTGATGGCCGCGATCGGCACCGCGGCCGGCCTCCTGTTCTCTTTCGCCACCAGGCGGATTAATGGCGCAACACCGCTGGCTGTATGGCGGCAGGCGGCTGCGACGTTCATAGCGATCGCCACAATCTCCTTCATCCTCACCGTCGAGCGACGCCGCTGGAGCTGGTCCCTCGGCTTCGCGCTTGCGTGGGGCGCGGTGATCGCGCTCGTCGGCTGGTTCACCGCCCGATACAATTTCAATCCGACGATCTTCGAGTGGCCGTATCTGTCCGGCCTGCTGGCCGTGATGCTCGCGGCTCCTCTGTTCCAGACGGTGCGCGACGAGGGTCGCCGGGCCCTGCCCTACGAGCGGCTGCATGGTCACGCCTGGGCCGACGCAGTGATCGGCGCGGCGAGCCTCGCATTCACCGGAATCGTGTTCCTCCTCGCTTATCTGATCGCCGGTCTGTTCGACCTCATCGGCATCGAGCAGGTCCGCAAGCTGCTCGAAAAGAGCTGGTTCGACTGGATGCTCGCCGGTTTCGCCTTTGGCGCCGCGGTGGGCCTTTTGCGCGAACGTGACCGCTTGCTCCCGATGCTCCAGCGGCTCGTGAGGATCGTGCTTGAAGTGCTCGCTCCGCCACTTGCCGCAGCGCTCGTGCTGTTCCTTGCCTCCATTCCGTTCACCGGTCTTCGGAAATTCTGGAAGAGCGGCGTTCCCGCAACTCCGCTGCTGCTTCTCGCGGGTGCGGGTGCGATCTTGCTTGCGAATACCGTGTTTGCGGAGAATTCGGAGAGCCGGTCGACCAACCCGATATTGCGAGCCGCGTCGCTTCTGCTTGTCGCGGTCGTGCTGCCGTTGGCTGCCATTGCCGCGCTGTCGCTCGGCATTCGGATTGACCAATATGGTTGGACCCCTGAGCGGATGTGGGGCGTCATCGCGATCATCGTGGCGACTGCCTACGGCCTTGCAGGCTGGTATGCGATCTGGCGGGGCCGCCGGGAGTTCGATGAGTCGCTTCGCCCGCTCCAGACGGCGCTCGCGCTCGGTGTTTGCGGCCTAGCGTTGCTCCTCGCCCTACCGATCGTCGACTTCGGAACGGTCTCTGCGCGTTCGCAAATGGCGCGGCTTGAAAGCGGCAAAGTCTCTCCGGCCAAGTTCGATTGGGCGGCAATGGCATTCAACTTCGGCCCCGCCGGACGTTCGGAATTGCGTCGAATCGCCGGCCAAGGTGCGCCGCAGCTTCGAACCATGGCCGCGACGGCGCTGAAGGCGAGCGACAAATGGGACGCCACACAAGAGAAGCTCGTTGCCGGCCCCAAGCCTGCGCAGATCATGGTCTTTCCGTCTTCCGCAAACGTTCCGGCGGACCTCAACGCCTGGCTGCTGAAGGGGAACGCCGAGCGCCATGCCTTTTGCTCGGAAGGCGGCGCGTGCCGGGTTTATCCGCAGCCTGGCGGAACAATGTACGTCGTCTTCATGGACGGTTGTGCCAACCTACCGCCAGCGAGCCGCAACGACCCGGCCATTCAATGTACGCGCGACGCCGGTGTCTTCGAAAAGCAGAACGGCAAGTGGGTCAATGATCTCGAATCCACCGATGCAGTTCCTCAACCGACCAAGCCGTCGGATGCGGCTGCTTCGCTCAAGCGTGAAAGTGACGCTCTCGATCACGGCGATGTGCACATCGTTCCGGTTGAAAAACGTCAGCTCGTCGTCGGCGGCAAAGCCGCCAGCGGGCCGTTCTAGCCGCGGGCTCGGTCACAAACGTGACACTTGATCTATCCGCGCAACGCGCCACTTCGAGGCCATGATTGACGTCCGCAAATTCGACAGTATCGGGCATGCCGACCACGGCTGGCTCGACGCGCGCCACCATTTCTCCTTCGCCAGCTATCACGACCCGGCGCGCATGGGCTGGGGGCGGATCCGCGTGTGGAACGACGACACGATCGCCGCGCAAAGCGGCTTTCCGCCGCATCCGCACCGCGACATGGAAATCGTCACCTACGTCCGCACGGGCGCGATCACGCATCAGGATTCGATGGGCAACAAGGGCCGCACCGCGGCCGGCGACGTGCAGGTGATGAGCGCCGGCACCGGAGTGGTGCACGCCGAATATAATCTCGAGGACGAGAAGACGACCCTATTCCAGATCTGGATCGAGACGGACAGGCCGGCGGCCCAGCCTAGCTGGGGCGCGATGCCGTTCCCCAAGGACTCGCGCCAGGGTGCGTTCCAGCTGCTCGCCAGCGGCGACGCCGCCGACGGCGTGCTGACGATCAATGCCGACGCGCGTGTGCTCGGCGCAACCGTCAAGGCGGGTGGCTCGATCGAAGTGGATGCCAGTCCCGATCGGCACCTTTATCTGGTGCCGAGCGGCCGGGTTCGGGTGAACGGGATCGAGGCCGGGCCGCGCGACGGCGTCGCCATCACCGGCGAAAGCAAGCTCGATATCCAGGCCGAGGACGATTCCGAACTGGTGCTCGTCGACGCACGATAGCGCCGGTTCCGCGGCCATTCATCCACGCCGTGCTTGAAAGGCGGCCAATCGGGGGGCATGTGCCTGTCGCGCCGCGCGAATTTGGCGCGAGCAAGCGTTTGAGCGGGAGCAGATGAGGGCGGTTTCGCGCTTTGGGAGACCATTGCTGGCAGCGGGGCTGATGCTCGCCCCGGCGATGGCGCTCGCCCAGCAGCAGCCGCCGCCGGCCACCACCGCGCCCGCGGATTCGGTCGGGCCCAGGGTCCTCCAGAATTTCAGCCTCGGCGGAACGGTCACCCGGCCCGCCGACGGACCCGTCGCGCAGCCATCGCCGCCGCCGCGCGCGGAGGCGCAGTCCGCGCCGAAGGCGACGGCGCCGCGAACCGCCGCTGCTCCCGCGCCGGCCGCCAGGCACAGCCGGACGGCCGCCGCGGAGCCGCCACCAATCGCCCAGGCCGCCCCGCCGCCGCAGCCCGAATCCTCCCTGCCCGCCGCGGCCGGGCTTGCACCGCCGGCAACCGTCCCCGCCGCCGGCATGGTCGCCCCGACGCCCGCCACGGCTCCGAGCTTCCCCGCCGATCCGCGACCGCCGGGCCCGCTTTCATCGGTGCACGATTATCCGATGCTCGCCTGGCTGCTCGAAGCCCTGGTGCTGGCCCTTGCCGGCGCCTTTCTCTTCTGGCGCACCCGCGGCCGGGAGCTGTTCGCGGGAAGCGCGCGCTTCGACCTGTTCACCGGCGCCGAGCCCGAACCGGCGGCCGCCCCTCCGCCCGCTCCGGCACCGCGAGCAGCACCCGGACCGGTACCGCGTCCGGCGCCAGCGCCGCCCGTCCCCAAGCCTGCGGCTCCCGCTGCGGCAGGCGTGGTGTCGACCAGCCTCAGGCCATGGATCGACATCGGCTTCCAGCCAGTCCGCTGCGTCCTCGACGACCAGCGGGTCATGGTCGAGTTCGATCTCGAACTGTTCAATTCCGGAAGCGCACCCGCGCGCGCGGTGCTTGTCGAAGCGAGGCTGTTCAATGCGGGCGCCGACCAGGACGCCCAGATCGGCGCGTTCTTCGCCAGCCCCGCCGGCCCGGGCGAGCGAATCGCCATCCTTTCACCGCTGAAACGCCTCGCCGCGCGGACTCAGGCCGTGGCCCCCCGCGAACAGATCCACGCCTATGAGATGGGCGGCCGGCCGGTGTTCGTGCCGCTGATCGCCTTCAACGTGCGGTACAGCTGGAGCGGGGGCGAAGGTCAGACTTCGGTCAGCCACCTTCTCGGCCGCGATACCAAGAGTGACAAGCTCGGCCCGTTCCACCTCGACCTCGGGCCCCACATCTTCCGCAACCTCGCCGCCCGCCTGCTGCCGACCGGCATCCGGCGGTAGCTAGACCGGGCAGACGTCGTGGCGGGTGTAGCGAAGACTCCTAATATTGCTTCCACTCGCGTTCGATGTCGTCGATGACGGACGCCGCCTTCGTATTGTCTCCGGCTTCGATCGCCGCAAGCACGTCTCGGGCCTTCCCGCGCCCAACTCCGCCATGCGGGTCGTTGGCGATCGGGCCGAGGGCCTGCCTCGCATCCGTGACCTTGCCGTCGGCCAGCAACTGGCGCGCTGCCATCCAGCGCAGTCTCTGGTCCTGGGGCGCGAGGACCAGCGCGTAAATCAGCCCCTTCACGGCGCTTTCCGTCGGCTTTTGCCCCGCAGCCGCGAAACTCTCGTAATAGAGCATCAGCGGCTCGGCATTTTCGGTGTCGGCATGATTGGCCCTGGCAAACCAGCCGCGGATTGCTTTCCAATCCGCCGTCGCCGGGTTCGCCCTGGCCAACTGCATTTCCGCCCTGCCCTTGTAAATTAGCGCGTGAACATAAGTTGGATCCGCTGCGTGCGCCCGATCGGCGGCGGCCTCGGCCGCTGAATAATAGCCCGCGACATATTCGGCCTGCGCCAGTGTCGATTGCGCAAAGGGGTCGGACGGAAAATCGCTCGCGAGTCTGCGGGCCTCTCCCGCGACGAACCGTTCGTCCGCCGGCGACACTCCGTAATTCAGGCGCAGCTGAACCGGAGTCAGCGCCGCCGTCCCGGGCGGGAGCGGAGCAACAGCGATCGATCCGATTTTTGCGGCGTCGGTATGGATTACGACACCCGGCAAGCTTTTCTGGTTCGCATAACGGTCGAGCTCATCGTCGAGCTTGCCGATGTCGCCGAATGCCACCTCTGCCGCCTGGCGAGCGCTTTCGCCGCTCTGGATTCCGGAAAGATATTTATCGAGCTGTCCGCGGCGGCTCGGTTCGAACGTCAGATAGTGGGTCAGCAGCCACCCGCGCGAATAGATGATATCGACCTGCCTCCCGGTCAGCCAGCCCCCGCGGTCGCTCAACATGTCCGACAAGGGATAGTCGTGGTGCAGTCCATAAACACCGATCGATCGTTGGTCGGCTGCGCTTCCCAGGACCACGGTGCCGTCGTCATTGATTTTCGCGGTGGAGAAGAACTCGGCGAACCCTTCCGCGACCCAGGTGGGCATTGCTGCCGCCCAGTTCTCGAACATCATGTGGTGGGCATATTCGTGAAACAGCAGAAGATCGGAGTTGAAGTCGCCCGGCCGATCGCCCTTCATCTTCTGGACGAACGCGAAGGAACCGGCGGCGCTGCTGCCATATTCGCCAAGCGCGTCGTCGCCCTCGGTCAGCCGCCGCCATTCATCGGCGTTGCGCATGAAGTAGATTCTCAGCCGTCCCGCATCGGTGAGCTGTGGGTCTCCCATGCCGCGGGCAATCCGCACCGCCTGGTCGAACCGTTCCAGCTTCTTCGCATAATCCGTGAGTTCCTGCGGGTCGACATCGCCATCGATGATGAAATGCTTCGATTTGGCTTCGAACCAGGACGCCTGGGCCTGCGTAGCCTCGATCAAAATCGCGGCGGCGAAAAAAGCACGCAATAACGGGCGCATATCGGACCCTCCCCGTCGGGCGAAGGTAGCAGCGCCAGGGCTCGGCGCAATGTGGAACGGAGGTCATGTGCGCGATCGCGCGCGCGGGGATATTTGCGCCGCACTTAGGTCCGGCGCCTCGTCAATCGATCGGAGCGCCGCTCTTCTTCACGACGCTGTTGTAGCTGTGCCAGGCGAGGATCGCGGCGGCGCCGCGGTATGGGCGCCAACGCTCGCCAAGCTCGCGCAGCTGTTTTTCGCTCGGCTTGTCGTCGAGCCCCATCAGTCGCCCGAGCTCGATCATCACGGCCAGGTCGCCGGCGGGAAAGACGTCGGCGCGGCCTTCCGCGAACAGCAGGTAGATTTCCGCCGACCAGCGGCCGATGCCCTTGATCCTGGTTAGGAGGGCGATCGCTTCCTCGTCGTCGTCCGGCAAATGATCGAGATCGAGCTCGGCCGAGAGGATCAGCTCGGCGAGGCTTCGTATGTAGCCGGCCTTCTGGCGCGAGATGCCGGCGCCGCGCAGCTCCTCGTCGGACGCGGCGAGCAGCAGGTGAAGGTCCGGAGGAGCGCCATAGGCCGCCTCCAGCTTCGACCACATCGACCGCGCCGCGGCCACGCTGACCTGCTGGCCGACGATGGTCCTCAGCAGCGTCTGCGCCCCGCGCTCGCTGTTTCGGGGCGCGGGCACCCCATGCCGTTCGACCACGCCGGCGAATGCGGGTTCGCGTTCGGCCAGCGCCTCGACTTGTTCGCGGATGCTGCTCGTGGTTCGGACCATCAGGCGACCGATGCGGCGTAAAGCGCGACTGCGGCCGCGTTGGACACGTTCAGGCTTTCGACCGTGTCGGTGATCGGCAGACGCGCCAGCGCGTCGCAATGCTCGCGCGTGTTGGGCCTCAGGCCCGCGCCCTCCGCGCCGAGCACCAGCGCGACGCGGCTGGGACCCAGCGCCTCGCGAAGTTGCGTCTCGGCGTCGCCGGTGAGGCCGATGCGCCAGAATCCGGCCGTGCCGATCTCCTCGAGCGCTCGGGCCAGGTTGACGACCCGCACCCACGGCACGCGCTCGAGCGCTCCGGAAGCGGCTTTGGCGAGTGCGCCGCTTTCCGGCGGCGAGTGGCGGTCCTGGGTGACGATGCCGATCGCTCCGAAGGCCGCGGCCGAGCGCAGGATCGCGCCGACGTTGTGCGGATCGGTGACCTGGTCGAGCACGAGGAGAAGCGCGCGTTCGGGCGGGGCGGCGATCAGCTCGTCGAGCCACGCGTCCTCGAGCGGCTCGACCTCGATCACCACGCCCTGGTGCGGCGCATCGTTCGGGACCAGCCGGCCGAGGTCCGGCGCCTCGGCGAGAGTCACCGGCAGGTCCTTGGGAAATTGCATGAAGGCCGCCGCTTCGCGCGTCGCCCAGGCGCGCAGCACCTTGCGCTCCGGGTTGTCGAGCGCGGCGGCGACGGCATGCTTGCCCCACAGGCGCGGGCGCTTCTGGAAGTGCTGGTGCTGGTGCGAAACCTTACGCCGCGACATCCTCGCCCAATGGGCGGCCATCGCGCCTCGCGCAAGGCGGCGCTAGCTCGGCTCGCGAGTCTGCTCGGCGATGGTTCGGCGATGCTGCCGCCAGGCGCCGATCAGGAGGATGAGCAGGATCGGGTAGCTCCAGAAGCGTTCCGCTGCGCCGTAGACCTTCGGCAGGAGATCGGCGTCGATCGCTTTCATCACGTGCGACATGCTATCGACGAGCTGCAGCCCCGCCGCCCACAGCGGCCAGAACCGGTCGGACATCAGCGCAATCGTCACCACCGCGACCAGGACGGCCGAGTCGACGATCAGGTCCGTGGTTTCAATCGCGACATAGCGCCCGCGGAACGGCGAGTGGCCGAAGATCGACAGGACCGTCGCGGCGATGAATACGAGGGCCGCAATGCGCTCATATTTGCGGCCGCGCCAGAGCGCATAGCCGCAGGATACCAGCAGCAGCACCCAGAACAGGATCACGAGGGAGAGAGAGTTCATCGCCAGACGACCGGACCACATTGCTGCGGTCCGGTCAAAGCCCTCAGGCGACCACGCGCAGGTCGGTGTGGGCGGATCCGCAGCAAGGGTCGCCATTGCCCCACGAAGTGGTCCGCACGCCGGGGATCTTCTCCTTGGCCTCGACGAATGTCTCGTGGCATTGGGCCATGGTCCCGCGGACCTTCACCAGGTCGTTGATGGTCGCGGAAATGCCTTCGAACGGCTGCTGCAGGGTGGAATAAGAGACCCCCGCGACATTGCTCACGCCGACCAGTTTGGATTGAAGCTGGGCCAGCTCGACCAACGCGCTTTCGATCAGGTCTTCGACCGCGCGGGTGTGGATTCCGACCTCATGGACCGCATTCCAGATTGCATCCTTGCGCATGACTACTCCTTCCCCGGCGATGCGACGCCGGAGTTACTGTCGGTCTGATCTGGCTGTCGGCGGCTAGCTCTTGAGCAGCCTTGCGAGGCTTTCGAGTCCGGCGAGATACATGCCCGCCGAGAACGCCGCTCCGATCGCGATTGCCACGATCCAGAACAGCCTCTGGCCGACGCTCATCTCATTCCGGGGGTTGCTCCTCGTTGCGAACGGCGGTTGCAGGGAAGGCCGGAATGACGCTGGCCTCTGCTCGGTAATGAAACCCGGCCTTCCAACCTCCCCTGCGCGGTCAGCGTGCCGAATCTGATGACTGACCGCGCCGTCTGGTTGGCCGGACTCGGGCTCGGCGGGAATGTACGGCGATTGATGTATCAATCGCTGATATGGCTCGGAATATTGAGCGACGATGCGTGCCGCCTGCGAACGGCGTTCCACGCCGAGGATCTGGAGCGACTGCCGGATGCGCTGGTCGACCGTGTGCGGTGAAATCTTCAGCTCGGTGGCGATTTCCTTCGAGCTCAGATGCTGGTGCACGAGCCTGAGGCAATCCAGCTGACCGGGACTCAAGCGCCGCACGCGCTCCGCGACCGGATCGTTCGACCCATGCGCCAAAGGCGGCCGATCACCGTCAGGCAAACCGTCCGAATCGTCCAAGCTTATCCCCACCTCGCGCAGTATAGCGCCACTCCCGAGCCACGAGTCTCCACGCGACCTTAGGTCATTCGCAGAGATTTCGCCATATTTTCAGGAGATTTCCGCCGAATTGGGTGAATCGTCGTTAACTTCAGTTAGTGCCGCCGACGGGCTGGCCGGTTCATTGCTCGCATCGCTCCCCGGCGCCATTGCACGAATATGCCCCTCGCGCGGGATGGTGGAGAGGGCTGGATTCGAACCAGCGTACGCTTGCGCGGGCAGATTTACAGTCTGCTGCCTTTAACCACTCGGCCACCTCTCCAGAAGCTTGTCGCGCGCAGACCATCCGGCGGATGGTCGAGCATGACGAGCAGGCGCGCCATGTGGCGGCGCGGGTGCAGTGTGTCAACGCGCTCCAAAGAGCGGAGTGCCGGTCGCACCGCTCGGCTGTTCGCCTCGCGCGCGCTCCAGATTTCAATAGTCCCCCGCACTGTCGAAATCTGGAGCGGGTGAAGGGAATCGAACCCTCGTCGTAAGCTTGGAAGGCTTCTGCTCTACCATTGAGCTACACCCGCTCGGGGCTGCGGCCATGCCATTTGGGCATTGAGGCCGTCAACCGCCAGACGTTGACCTGGGGCGAGATCATGAATTAGGAAGCGATTCGAATGACGCACCTGAACGCCTTCGCCGCAACTTCGGCCGCTCACCTCTGGTGGCGCGGTGGAACCTTTGCGGCGCGATGGCGCGACTGATCGCATAGCCAACGATCATCGACTGCCCGCCCGCCACCGGCGGGCTTTTTTGTTTCAGGTGAATTCCAATGAACCAGTGTCTTACGATTTCGAGGCCGGCGCCAGCCAGCGAGGCGTCCAACGCCGATGTCGCCGAGACGGCGATTGCCAGCCTCCTCGAGGGCCACCACCTCGACCGCTCGACCGCTCGCGAGCTGTTCGAGCGGCTCGTCGAGGGGAGTCTCAGCGAACCGCTCATGGCGGCCACGTTCGTTGCGCTCCGGGTGCGCGGCGAGACGTCCGAAGAGCTGATCGGAGCGGCCGAAGCGTTGCGCGACGCGGCGCGGGCCTTCCCGTCCCCTGGCTATGTGTTCGCCGACAGCTGCGGCACCGGTGGCGACTTTTCGGGGTCGATCAACGTATCCACCGCCGCCGGCATCGTCGCGGCGGCGTGCGGGCTGCCTGTGGTCAAGCACGGCAACCGTTCCTTCACGTCGAAGTGCGGTTCGGCCGATGTGCTGGAAGCGCTCGGCGCGCGGCTCGATCTCACGCCGCTCGAATCGCGCGAGGTACTCGATCAGACGAAGTTCTGTTTCCTTCTCGCGCCTTATTATCATCCGGGGATAGCGCATGCGGGGCCGGTACGTCGGGCGCTCAAGGTCCGGACGATCATGAATCTGCTCGGGCCATGCCTCAACCCGGCGCAGCCGAAGGTGCAGCTGCTCGGAGTCGCCGACCCGAAGCTGCTTCGACCGATCGCCGAAACCTTGCGTGCGCTTGGAGTCATCCGGGCACTGGTGGTCCACGGCTCGGGGCTCGACGAGGTGGCGCTCCATGGGTTCACCCAGGCGATCCTGCTCGACCACGACAAGCTCGAGGAAATCGAGATCACGCCCGAGGAGGCGGGACTGAGGAGGCTTCCGGTCGAGCGCATCGTCGGCGGATCGCCGCGGGAAAATGCGGCGCGCCTCTCGAGAGTCCTCGAAGGCAAGGCGCGCGAAGCGGATTCCTCGATCGTCGCGCTCAATGCCGGCGCCTTGCTGATGACCGCGAGCATCGCTCCAGATCTTCGCAGAGGTGTCGCCATGGCGCTCGACGCGATGGCGTCGGGTCAGGCGCTGAACCTGCTCCATCGATTCGTCGAGGCAAGCCGTGGCTGAAGGAGTGCTCGGGCGGATCGCGGCGGCGAAGAAGGACGAGCTGAGGCGGCGGTTCGACGGAGTCTCGCTCGATACGCTGCGCGCTCGCGCGCGGCCGACCCATCGCAGCCTCGCGGAGAGGATGTCGCAGGACGGCGCCCGCTTCATCCTGGAAATCAAGAAAGCGTCGCCGTCGGCGGGCACCATCCGCGCAGGCGCCGATCCCGCGGTGCTGGCGCGCGGTTACGCCGGCGTTGCCGATGCCTTGAGCGTTCTCTGCGACACGGCGCATTTCGGCGGCTCGCTCGACGATCTCGCAGGGGCGCGCCGCGCGTTCGACGGGCCGATCCTGGCGAAGGATTTCTTCATCGACGTCCGGCAGGTCGCCGAAGCGCGGATCGCCGGTGCCGACGCGGTGCTGGTGATGCTCTCGCTCCTCGACGATTCCTCCGCTCGGTCGATGATGGCCGAAGCGCGGCGCTTCGGAATGGACGCGCTGGTGGAAGTCCATGATGAGCAGGAAATGCGCCGTGCGCTCGCGCTCGGTGCGCCGCTCATCGGAATCAACAACCGCGATCTGCGTGATCTCACGATCGATCTTGCGACGACCGAGCGGCTGGCGACGCTGGCGCCGGACCGGGTGCTGGTGTCCGAATCCGGCATTTCCAGCAGCGCCGACGTGGATCGGCTCGGCCCGCTGGTCGACGGCTTCCTCATCGGCTCGTCGCTGATGCGCTCCGCCGAACCCGCGCAAGCGGCGCGGGAGCTGATCTTCGGCCGCACCAAGCTGTGCGGCCTCAATTGCGGCGCCGACCTCGGCGCCGCCCGGCCAGCGGCATACGCCGGCTTCGTCTTCGTGCCTGGCAGCCCCCGCCATGTCACGGCAGACGAAGCCGCGCCGCTGGCCGGCAGTGCTCAGCGGAGCGGCATGCAGCCGGTCGGCATTTTCCGCGACGCGCCGCTCAGCACGGTCGGCGACATCGCGACGCTCCTGAACCTGCGCGCGGTCCAGCTGCACGGCCACGAGAGCGTCGAATATGTGCGTTCCCTGCGCCGCGACCTTCCGGCGAGCTGCGAGATCTGGACCGCGCTCAGCGTCGGACGCGAGCCGCTCGCGAGCCGCGGCGGCGATCGGCTGCTGTTCGACAACGAAAGCGGCGGCAGTGGCCGGAGCTTCGACTGGGCGCTCGTCCAGACCCACCCCGAGCTACCGCAAGCGATCCTCGCCGGCGGCATCGGCGCGCACAATGCGCGCGCGGCTCGGCGGCTTGGCGCTTATGCAATCGACGTCGGGTCGTCGCTCGACGTCAAGCCGGGCCGCAAGTCGCTCGACAAGATCGCCGCGCTGTTCGAGGCGCTTCGGCCGGCGTCGCGACGACGGCTTCGCGCATGCGCCTGAACGGCCGATTCGGGCGGTTCGGCGGCTGCTATGTGCCCGAGATCCTGGTCCCGGCGCTCGAGCAGCTGGAGGCCGCATTCCTCGATGCGCAGGACGATCCGGCCTTCGCTGCCGAGCTCAACGACCTTCTGATCAATTACGCCGGGCGGCCGACCCCGCTGACCCGCTGCCGGAACCTGCCCGGCAACATCTATCTGAAGCGCGAGGACCTGCTCCACGGCGGGGCCCACAAGACGAACCAGGTCCTTGGGCAGGCCCTGCTTGCCCGGCGCATGGGCAAGACGCGGCTGATTGCCGAAACCGGCGCCGGGCAGCATGGCGTTGCGACGGCCATTGCCGGTGCGCTGCTCGGTTTCGAGACTCTCATCTACATGGGATCGAAAGACGTCGAGCGGCAGAAGCTCAACGTCTTCCGGATGGAGCTGATGGGCGCCAGGGTGATCCCCGTCGAGAGTGGCGGGCGGACGCTCAAGGACGCGATCAACGAAGCGCTGCGCGACTGGTCGGCAAGCTTCGCGACGACGCATTACCTGCTTGGCACGGCCGCGGGCCCGCACCCGTTCCCGACGATGGTGCGCGAGTTCCAGCGGGTGATAGGGCGCGAGGCGCGCGCACAGATCCTTGAGCAGCTCGGGCGATTGCCCGACGCGGTCGTGGCCTGCGTCGGCGGCGGTTCCAATTCGATCGGCCTGTTTGCCGACTTCATCGACGATCCCGTGCGCCTGATCGGGGTCGAGCCGGCGGGCAAGGGAATCGACGGCGACGAGCATGGCGCGACTTTGCTTCGCGGACGGCCCGGAATCCTCCACGGCGCGGAGACCTACGTGCTGCAGGACGACGAAGGACAGATCGACGAAACCTGGTCGGTCTCGGCCGGCCTCGATTATCCCGCAGTCGGCCCGCAGCACGCGCATCTAAAGGAGAGCGGCCGCGCCCAATATGTCGGCTGCACGGATGATGAAGCGCTCGCCGCGTTCAAGGCGCTGGCGGAGAAGGAAGGGATCCTCTGTGCCTTCGAATCCGCCCATGCGCTGGCGCACGCGCTCGACCTCGCCGAAGAGGAGCCGGAAAGCGCGATCGTCGTCGGGCTCTCTGGGCGCGGCGACAAGGATGTCGCCCAAGCGCAGGCGCTGCTCGCATGAGCCGCTATTCCGCGATGTTCGACCGGCTCAACGGCACGGGCGCGTTCGGCGCGTTCCTGATGCTCGGCGATCCGGATTTGGAGATCAGCGCGACGCTACTCGATTCAGCGGTCGAGGGCGGCGCGGACATGATCGAGGTCGGGATCCCCTTCTCCGACCCCGTGGCCGACGGGCCCGTCATCCAGGCGGCGGCGCAGCGGGCGCTTTCCGCCGGGGTGCGCGTCCAGGACTGCTTCGACTCGATCGCGGCGTTCCGCACCCGACATCCTGACGTGCCCGTCGGCATCCTCACGTACGCGAACCTCGTGGTCGCGCGCGCCGGCTTCATGCGCGATGCGGCGGAGGCCGGCGCGGACAGCCTGCTGATCGCGGACGTTCCCGCGCTCGAAGCGGAACCCTTTGTCCGGGAGATGGACCAGGCGGGGATCGAGCCCGTGCTGATCGCCGCGGCGAACACGCCCGATCCGACGCTGGAGCGCATCGCCAAGCTGTCGAAGGCCTACACCTATTGCGTCAGCCGCGCCGGGATCACCGGCACCCATGCCGGGGGTCAGTTCGATTCAGGCCTGATCGAGCGTCTCCGGTCGGCGGGCGCGCCCCCGCCCGTGTTCGGCTTCGGGATCTCGGCGCCCGAGCACGTCCGCGCGGCGCTCGCCACCGGCGCGCGCGGTGTCGTCTGCGGCTCCGCCATCGTCGACCTCGCGCAGCGCGGCGGTGACGTCGCTCAATTCGTGCGCTCGCTCAAGGGCTCGACAGGGAACGAGTCGTCGGCGCAATGAATTGAGTCTCCTTGAATCTAAGGAGACGAAAGATGGCCGCGCGCGCGATCTGGCGAGGACAAATCCGCCTTGCGCTGGTGTCGATCCCCGTGGAGCTGTTCCCCGCCACCAGGAGCGGCGCCCAGATCCAGTTCCATCAGGTCTACGAGCCGACGGGGCAGCGCATTAAATATGAGAAGGTCGTGCCGGGCATCGGCCCCGTCGACCGCGACCAGATCGTCAAGGGCTACGAGGTCTCCAAAGGGCATTATGTCCTCCTCGACCAGGAGGAGATCGACAGCGTCAAGCTGGAGAGCCGCAAGACTCTGGACCTCGTCGAGTTCGTCGACGTCGGCGACATCGACGCGATGTTCTACGACAAGCCCTATTTCGTCATTCCAGCGGACGACCTCGCCGAGGAAGCCTATGTCGTCCTGCGCGATGCGCTGAAGGCGGCCAAGAAGGTCGGCATCGGCCAGCTCGCGATGCGAGGCCAGGAATATGTCGTCGCATTGAAGCCCTGCGGACGCGGGCTGCTGCTGGAGACGCTTCGCTACGCCGACGAAGTGCACAAGGCGCAGTCCTATTTCCGCGAGATCGGCGACGAGAAGCCCGACGCCGACCTGCTCGACATGGCCTCGATGCTGATCGAGCGGAAGACCGGCAAGTTCGACCCCACCGAGTTCCACAACCGCTACGTCGACGCGCTTCATCGCCTCATCGAGGAGAAGCAGAAGCACAAGGGCGAGAAGATCATCGAGGAGCCGGAGGGCGCGCCGGCCAAGGGTTCGAACGTCGTCGACCTGATGGCGGCGCTCAAGCGCAGCCTCAAGACGTCGGACGAAAGCGGCGGCAAGGCCGCGAACGAGAACAAGGGAAGCGCACCCAAGAAAAGTAGCGCCGCCAAGAAGTCCGCGCCTCGCCACGCGCCCAAGAAGGCCCCGGCGAAAAAGGCGGCCGGCGGCCGGAGGCGCTGATCCGTGGCCCAGCGCGGCCTCGACATCGCGACCTACAATCGCAAGCGCGACTTCACCAAGACGAAGGAGCCGAAGGGCCGCAAGCTCAAGGGCTCCGGCGACAGCTTCGTCGTCCAGAAGCACGAGGCGTCGCGGCTGCACTGGGACTTCCGGCTCGAGCTCGACGGCGTGCTCAAGAGCTGGGCGGTGCCCAAGGGCCCGAGCATCGACCCGGGCGAGAAACGGCTCGCCATGCGCACCGAGGATCATCCGCTCGACTACGGCACATTCGAGGGAATCATCCCCGAGGGCGAATATGGCGGCGGCACGGTGATGCTGTGGGACAAGGGCCGCTGGATCCCGCAGCCCGGCAAGGACCCGTCGAAGACGATTCGCGAAGGGCACCTGCACTTCACGCTCGAAGGCGAGCGGATGAAGGGCGAGTGGGTGCTGTTCCGCTTGAGCCCGCGACCCGGCGAACGCGGCGAACCGTGGATGCTCAAGAAGGTGACCGACGAATATGCCGATCCCGACAACGGCAACGAGCTGGTCGACGAAGGCACGACCAGCGTCACCACCGGACGGACCATGGCGGAGATCGCTGCTGGGGAGGACGTCTGGCGATCAAACCGCGGCGGCCAGAAAGGCGGCCGAGCCAAGAAGAAGGCATCCAAGGCCCCTCCGCCGTTCCACGAGCCGCAACTCGCGACTCTCGTCGACGACGTGCCGACCGGAAGCGATTGGCTCTACGAATATAAATATGACGGATACCGGCTGCTGCTGGCGGTCGGCGACGGCGTCGCCACGGCGTGGACGCGCAACGGCAAGGACTGGAGCGACAAGTTCAAGTCGCTGGTCAAGGCCGCGGCAAACCTGCCGGCCGGCTGCCTCATCGACGGCGAGGCAGTCGCGTTGGACAAGGACGGCAAGCCCAGCTTCCAGCTGCTCCAGTCGACGCTGAAGGACCAGAAAGGCGCCAACCTCGTCTTCTACGCCTTCGACCTGCTCGTCGACCGAGGGGAAGACATCAAGCGCCTGCCGAACGTGGTCCGCAAGGACCGGCTCGCGTCGCTCCTCGCCGGAGTCAATCCGCCGATCATCTACGGCGACCATGTGATCGGCAAGGGCGAGGCTCTGTTCCAGGAAGTCTGCCTCCAAAAGGGCGAGGGCATCATCGCGAAGAAGGCGAGCTGCCCGTACAAGGGCACCCGCACCCGCAACTGGCTCAAGATCAAGTGCATCGAACGCCAGGAATTCGTGATCGTCGGCTGGTCGGAAAGCGACAAGCGCCTCGGCTTCCGCTCATTGCTGCTTGCGGCGAAGGAGAAGGGCAAGCTCACCTACGTCGGCAAGGTCGGCACCGGTTTCAACGCCAGGAGCATCGACGACATGATGGAGCGGATGCGGCCGCTCGAGGTCGACAAGGCGCCGGTCGAGGTGCCGCGCGCCGACCGCAAGGGCGCGCACTTCATCAAGCCGCAGCTTGTCGCCGAAATCGCGTTCACCGAATTCACCAACGAAGGCATATTGCGCCACCCAAGCTTCCTCGGCCTGCGCGAGGACAAGGCCGCGTCGGAGGTGGTGGTAGAAACGCCGCAACATCTTTCTCCTCCCCACAAGGGGAGGGGGACCGCCAAAGGCGGTGGAGGGGCCCCTCCGTCACGTCTTCGGCGTGCCACCTCCCCGAAAGGGGAGGGTGTGAGAACCGCCGAAAGCTTCGGGATCAAGATCAGCAGTCGGGAACGTATGATCTTCCCGGACGAGGGCCTGACCAAGCTCGACCTCGCCGATTATTACGCCGCGGTCGAAGCACTGATCATGGTCGACTGCGCGCGGCGGCCGATGACGCTGATCCGGTGCCCGCAGGGCCGCTCGAAGAAATGCTTCTTCCAGAAGCACGACACCGGATCGTTCGGCCCCGACGTCAAGCATGTGCCGGTCAAGGAGAAGAAGGGGATCGTCCAGGACTATCTCTACTTCGACGACATCAAGGGCCTGCTCGCCTGCGTGCAGATGGGGACGATCGAGTTCCACGGCTGGGGCAGCCGGAGCGACAGGATCGAATATCCCGACCGGCTGGTGTTCGACCTCGACCCCGACGTCGGGCTCGATTTCGGCAAGGTGAAGGAAGCGGCGGTGCGGCTGCGCGGGCTGCTCAAGGACCTCGGGCTCGAGACATTCCCGCTGCTGTCAGGCGGCAAGGGCCTGCACGTCGTGGCGCCGCTCGATCAATCGGCGGACTGGCCCGCCGTGTCTGACTTCGCCGAGCGCTTCAGCCGCGCAATAGCGGAAGCCGAGCCGGACATGTTCACCGCCAATATCCGCAAGGTTCAGCGCAAGGGGCGCATCTTCCTCGACTGGCTGCGCAACCAGCGCGGATCGACCGCGGTGATGCCCTATTCGGCCCGCGCCCGCGAAGGCGCGCCCGTCGCCGCCCCGATCGCCTGGAGCGAGCTCGACAAGTACGAAGGCGGCAACCACTTCACCATCCGCGACGCCGACGAGCTGCTCGAGCGAGCGGGCTCGAAGCTGCTGAAAGGCTGGGGCGAAGCGAAGCAGGCGCTTCCGAACGCCTGAAACTACGTTACCCTGAGCGAGTTTCGGTAGATTCGCTTCACTGAATACTCGCCGAGCTGGTGCGCCCATTTCTCACGTTCAGCCACATTGCCCCGGACTCCGGCAGCGACATAGCGGCAATAATCGCGGGCATACTGATCGGCTTCTGACTTTGGTTCGCGAAACCAAGGATATGATTGCGCCGCATCTATGATTCCGGGGCCTCGATCCGGCTCGTGAGCCAAAACGAGCATCCGAAGCCGATATGCATCGCGTAAGGACTGATACCTTTGTGGAACAGGCCCATGTTCGAGAAGGCCGGCTGCTCCTGCAAAGTCGCCGGCGATTTCCCTCAGCCCCGCCCGGAAAAAGCGCCAGTTGAATCTCAGCTTCTCGAACACTTCACGATCATGTGTCCGTTTTCTCCAACTTTCCAGTCTACCGAATCTCCGACAGCTCCACGCCCTTCGTCTCCCGCGCCAACAATGCGCTGACGCCGCTGATCGCGCAGGCGATGGCGACGTAGATCGACACGGGGACCGACGAGTGCAGGTCCTTGTACAGCCACAAAGCGATAATCGGCGCGAGGCTGCCGGCGAAGATCGCGGTCAGCTGGTAGGCGATCGACACGCCCGAATAGCGGATCCGCGTCGGGAACAGCTCGGTGATGAACGCCGCCTGCGGCGCGTACATCGAGGCGTGGAGGACAAGGCCGATCACGATCGCGAGGATGATCAGCGCGTCGCTGCCGCTCGCCAGCATCGGGAAAAAGAGGAAGATGAAGATCGCCGCGGCGAACGCGCCGAAGGCATAGACCGGGCGCCTCCCGATCCGGTCGGACAGAATCGCGAGCAGCGGAATTGCGACAAATTGCACCGCCGCGCCGATCAGCAAGGCGTCGAGCGCAAGGGCTCGGCTCTGTGCCGCGACGTCGACCAAGAAGGTCAGCGAAAAGACCGTCAGCACGTAATAAATGATGTTCTCGCCGACTCTTAACCCCGCGCCGATCAGAACTCCGCGGGGATAATCGCGAAAGACCTGCATCACGGGCGCGGTCGGCGGCGCCTCGGCTTCGATCTCCGCTTCGAACATCGGGCTCTCGGCGACGCGGTTGCGGATGTACCAGCCAGTCACGACCAGCACGGCCGAGAGCAAGAACGGCACGCGCCAGCCCCAGCCGAGGAACTGCTCCGGGCTGCCGATCTTGGCCATGAGCGCCAGCAGGCCCGCCGACAGCAGAAGGCCCATCGGGACGCCCGCCTGCGGCCAGCTCGCCCTATAGCCGCGACGCTTCGCATCGCCATGCTCGGCGACCATCAGCACCGCGCCGCCCCATTGCCCGCCGACCGCGAATCCCTGGACCACGCGCAACAGGATGAGGCCGATCGGCGCCCATACGCCGATGCTCGCGTATCCCGGCAAAAGGCCGATCAGAACGGTGGCCAGACCCATGCTGATGAGGCTCCACATCAGCAG
>DATNFJ010000078.1:0-4849 GCA_035606455.1 Sphingomicrobium sp. | reverse complement strand
TCGTCGACGGAGGAAGCGCGCTCGGCCGGCTTCCGGCCGTGCCTCCGCTGCAAGCCGGACGAGGTCGGTCGCGACCGGGAGGCCGTCGCCAGGGCCGTGGCGCTGATCGAGCAGGCGGAGGAGGCGCCGAGCCTTGCCGAGCTCGCGGCCGCGGTCGGCTATGCGCCGCATCATTTCCAGCGCATCTTCAAGCGCGACCTCGGCGTATCGCCCGCGGAATATGCGCGCGGCCTGCGCAGCCGGCGGACGGAGCAGGCGCTGAAGGCGAACGGGCGCGTCACCGACGCGGTCTATGACGCCGGCTACCAGAGCCCGAGCGGCTTCTACAGCGATGCGAAGGAGAGGCTTGGAATGACCCCATCGGCGTGGCGCGACGGCGGACGCGGCGAGACGATCCGCTGGACGACGTTCGACAGCCCGCTCGGCGAATTGTTCATCGCCGCGACGTCGAAGGGGATTTGCCGGCTCACGTTCGAGGACAGCGAAGCCTCGCTCCGGCGGCTGTTCCCCAACGCGACCATCGTCAATGACGACGGCGGCCTGAGCGCGTTCGTCGAAGGAACCCTGAAGGCGATCGAGCGGCCGCTCGCCGCGCCCGACCTGCCGATCGACGTCGCCGGAACCGCGTTCCAGGAGGCGGTGTGGCGCGAGCTGAGGAAAATCCCGCCGGGCGAAACCCGAAGCTATGCCGAGATCGCCGCCGCGATCGGGCATCCGAAAGCGGTTCGGGCGGTGGGCACCGCCAACGGCGACAATCACGTCTCCGTGCTGATCCCATGCCACCGGGTGATCCGAAGCGACGGTTCGCTCGGCGGCTACGGCGGCGGGATCGAGAACAAGAAGAAGCTGCTCGCCGCCGAAGGCCACAAGGTCGCCGAGCCGGAGCTGCCGCTTAGCCGATAGCCGCTTGCCTGTCCGTCGCGGTTCGGCTGAACAAGAGCGGACGAAAGAGGCGAGCGATGGGTCAGGTCACGACGGTATCCGGCGACACACCACTGTGGCGGAAGATCGTCGACTTTCCGCTGGTGGCGATGCTGATCGCCGCAGCGCTCGTCTATGTTGGCTTGAACCTTGGCTATGGCCTCGCGGTCGCGACGCCGAGCATGCCGAGCTTCACCTTCGAAATGAAGTTTGAGCTGATCACCGTACCGATTTTGATTCTGCTTTATGAATTCGTCATCCGCCGACTAGGTCAGTTTCCGCGCGACGATTATCGGGATCCACGCGCTGTTAGGCGGTTCCTAATCGGCGGAGCTGCCGGATTTCTCGTCTTTTCCCTTGCCGTCGCCATTGCCGCAGCAATGGGCGTCTACAGGATTACCGGAGAGGGGGATGCGAGCGCTCTGCTGAAGGCGTTCGTCACATCAGCGCTGTTCCCAGCTGTCACGGAAGAGCTGATTTTTCGCGGGATTCTGTTTCGCTGGATCGAGGAATTCGGTGGCAGCTGGCTGGCGTTGCTCCTGACGTCGGCACTGTTCGGCGCAGCACACCTGCACAATCCTGATGCCAGTGCGGTCGCCGCCGTCGGAATCGCGTTCGAGGCGGGCGTGATGCTCGGCGCGGCCTACATGCTGACGCGCAGCCTGTGGCTTCCGATGGGGCTCCACGCGGCCTGGAACTTCACCCAGGGCGAAATCTACGACATCCCGGTTTCGGGGACGCCGGTGCACGGGCTGCTGGTCGCCAGGCTGAGCGGTCCGCCTTTGCTTACCGGCAACGGCTTCGGCCTCGAGGCATCGCTGATCGCGATCCTGGTCGCGACCCTGTTCGGACTGTGGCTGCTGTGGCTGGCCATCCGAAAGGGCGAGCTGATGAAGCCGTGGTGGGTGCGGCGGCGGATTGCGAGGAGCGCGGCTTCCAAATAGCCTATTTTGCCGCCTGGACCGCAGGAGCCTGAGCGGCCAGCTGCGACTTCAGCCATGCCATCTTCGTCCGCGCCGAATCGCGCACGGGCGAATTGTGCGGGTCGTTGGCGAGGGGCGAGAGCCAGCCGATCGCCTCCGCCCATTGGCGCTCCGAGGCGAGCTCGTCGACCAGCAGCTCACGGGGGACCGTGGCGCGGGGATCGGTCGAAACGACCTGCCTCAGCCCTTCGACGGCAACCGCCGGCGCCTGTTCGCCTGCTTCGTGGAAGGTCTCGTAATAAGCGAGCAGGGGAAGCGGGTCCTGGGTGTCGATGTGGTTCGCCTTCGCTGCGAGCGCGCGCGCCTCCTCGAGCTTCGCGCTCTTCTGCGCGGCCGGCAGGTTCTTTGCCTCAATGGCCATGGTGATCGCCTTGCGGGCGAGCCCGTGGACGTCGTTCGGCTGGATCGCGAGCAGACGGTCGGCCGCGGCCTCGGATTGCGCATAATCGCCGACCGAATATTCGATCTCCGCAAGGAAGCGCAGGGCGAACGGGTCGTTCGGATATTGCTGGACGATCTCCCGGGTGCGCTCGAGATTATGCTGGCGAAGCATTAGCGCATGGTCCCTCGCACCCTTCTTCTCGATCTGGTTGAGGTCCGTGTCGTCGTAGGCGATCACTTCCGGGATGAGCGCGGCCTCGCCGGCGCTGATCGTGCGCACGCTTTGGATGACCGGCTTTGCGATATCGACCTTCACCGGCCGGTATTCGAAGCTGCCGCTGGTCACATAAGCGCGGGCTTCGCGATCGAGCTTGTCGAGATCGCCGAACACCTTTGCGGCATCGGCAAACGACTCCCCGGAATTGAGCGCCGCCAGATATTGGCGGAACTGCTGCGAGCGCGTCTTGTCGAAGGTGAAGAAGTGGGCGACAGCCCAGCCCTGGGCGTAAGTATCGAGGTAGGTGACCTTCTCATGGGTCAGCAGCTCCTGGAGCGGGACCCAGTCCGTCGCGGCGATGCCGTGGCCGCGATATTTTGCCGGCATCCCGTAGCCGATGCGGCCGTCGTCCATGACCTTGCTGGCGCCGATCAGCTCGGCGAAGCCCTCAATGTACCAGCTCGGGTAGGCGACCGGGAAATATTGAAGCATCAAGTGATGCGCATATTCATGGTGAAGAACGATCGCGGCAGTGAACTCGGGATCGATCCCGGCGTCGATGCTGTGCGGCGTGACGAGGTACGGCCCGAGCGAATTGGCGGTGTAGAAGCCGGCGACGCCCGTGGTTTCGTCGATTCCGAGCGCCTTCTGGACGTCGTTCATCCCGTCGACCTCGTAGACCCGCACCTTCACCGGCGGGAGCTTGTCGTTGATGTCCGTCGCCATCCGGATCAGCTTGTCGTAGCTTTCGAGATCGGTCGCGAGCTGCTCGATCCGCTGCTGCGGGCTCTTGCTGTAGATGATGAAATGCTGCGTCTCGGCGGCGTGCCATACCGGCTCGGCCGCGCTGGCGGCGACGCTCAACGCGGCGGCGGCGAAGGCCATGAACAGTCGAAACATGATTGCGCGATCCTCCCCAACCGCAGGCTAGCACGGGCAGTTCGTCGTTCAAGCCCGTGATTCGTCAAGCTTTTCAAAGGAAGCTGTACGGGTCGACGTCGACGCTGACGCGGACCTTGGGCCCCCACTCGATCTCCGCCAGCCAGTCGCGAATCACGTCTTGCACATCGAGCGTCCGACGGGCGTGGACAAGCAGGCGCTGGCGATGGCGGCCGCGGAGCATCGCGAGCGGCGCGGGGGCGGGGCCGAACACGGCCATGCCTTCGACCTCGGGCGCGGCATGGCCAATTCGGCGGGCGACGCTTTCCGCCTCATTCGAATCCTCCGCGGAGACGACGATCGCCGCGAGACGGCCGAACGGCGGCATCGCCGCTTCCCGCCGCGCCTCCGTCTCGGCAGCGTAGAAGCCTGGGGCATCGCCCGACACGAGCGCAGCGATCACCGCGGCATCGGGGTCGTGCGTCTGGACGAGCACCCGGCCGGGCTTGTCGCCCCGCCCGGCGCGGCCAGCGACCTGCTGGATCTGCTGGAAGCTGCGCTCGGCGGCGCGAAGGTCGCCCCCGGCGAGGCCGAGGTCCGCGTCGACCACGCCGACCAGGGTCAGGTTGGGGAAGTGATAGCCCTTGGTGACGAGCTGGGTGCCGATGACGACGTCGATCGCGCCCGCTTCCATCGCCCCCACGAACTCGGCGGCGCGCAGGGGCGACCAGATGGTGTCCGAGGTGACGATCGCCGTGCGAGCGTCGGGGAACAGCTCCGCCACTTCATCGGCGATGCGCTCCACGCCGGGGCCGCAGGCGACGAGGCTATCCTCCTCCCCGCATTCGGGGCAGGCCTTGGGCGGCGGCATGACATGGCCGCAATGGTGGCAGGCGAGGCGGTGCATCAGCCGGTGCTCGACCATCCACGCGGTGCAGTGCGGGCATTGGAAACGGTGGCCGCAGTGGCGGCACAAGGTCAGCGGCGCGAAGCCGCGGCGGTTGAGGAAGAGCAGCGACTGCTCGCCGCGGTCGAGGTTCGCCTGCAGCTCGTTGACCAGCTCGGGCGCGAGCCAGCGGCCACGCGGCGGCGGGTCCTGGGTGAGGTCGATCGAGCGGATCTCCGGAAGGGACGCCCCGGCGAAGCGCTGCGGTAGCGAGACTTCGCGGTAGCGGCCGAGCTCGACCATGTGGCGGCTCTCGATCGGCGGAGTCGCGGTGGAGAGGACCACCGGAATATCCTCGAACTTGGCGCGCATCACCGCCGTGTCGCGGGCGTGGTACTGGACTCCTTCCTCCTGCTTGAACGAGGGCTCGTGCGCCTCGTCGACGACGATCAGGCCGAGGTTCGGATAGGGGAGGAAGAGCGCCGAACGGGCGCCAACGGTTACCGCCGCTTCGCCGCTCGCGATGCCCCGCCAGGCGCGGCGGCGCTGCGACGAGCGGAGGTCGGAATGCCAGGCGACGGG
>DATNFJ010000077.1:0-5359 GCA_035606455.1 Sphingomicrobium sp. | reverse complement strand
GCCCTGGTTCGTTTCGATGGTCGGCTTCGTCGCCGGCCTGCCGTTCCTCTATCAGATGGTCGAGCGCAAGCGGCAGCTCCAGTCGCCCAAATATCTGCGTCCGCGCACCGACACGCCGAAGCTGACCATCGGCCATGGCGGTTGCTTCGGCTGCATCTATTCGGTGCGCGGCGCCGGCGGCTATCAGATGTTTGGCGTCACGCCGATGCCGATCTACGATCCCAATCAAGAGATCAGCTATCTGCGCGACTTCATGTGCCTGTTCAATCCCGGCGACATCGTCAAATGGCGGCCGATCGAGCGAGCCGAATACGATTCCATCGCGGCCGACGTCGAGGCGGGCAAGTTCGCGCCGAAAATGGCCAAGGTCGATTTCTCGCTCGACGCCTTTCTCGCCGACATCGACGGAACCAACGCCAAGCTGACGGGGGCGCTCCATGGCCATTAGGGTCGTCAAGCCGGGCCTTGCGACGACGGTGCAGGATCTCGGGCGCCCCGGCTACTATCACATCGGAATCCCGCTTTCCGGCGGCATGGACCGCTTCGCGCTGCGCGCGGCGAATATGCTGGTCGGGAACCCCGAGGGCGCGGCGGCGCTCGAAGCCTCCTTCCTCGGACCGGAGCTGGAATTCACCGCCGACGCGACGGTCGCGGTCGCCGGCGCCGAACTGCCGCCCAGGGTCGATGGCGCGGAGCGCGCGACCTGGACGTCGTTCACGGTGAGGAAGGGCCAGACCCTGTCCTTCGCCTTCCTCAAGGCCGGCGCGCGCGCCTATATCGCGGTCTCCGGCGGGATCGACGTGCCCGTGGTGCTGGGCTCGCGCTCGACCTACGCCCTCGGGGCGCTCGGCGGCCACAAGGGCCGCAAGCTCGAGGCGGGCGACGAATTGCCGGTCGGCGAGGGCAAGGCCGCGCCCGAGGGACGCGCCGCGCCGATGAAACTGCGCCGCGCTCCGGGCTCGCCCGCCGTGCTGCGCATGATGCCTGGGCTCTACTGGCATCGCATCACCGAGGGGGCAGGCAAGCGTTTCTTCGAGGACACCTGGAAAGTCGCGCCGGAGGCCGACCGCATCGGCTACCGCTTTCGGGGCGGGCGGCCGCTCGAATTCGTGCCGCGCGAGCAGCCGTTCGGCGCGGGCTCCGATCCCTCCAACATCGTCGACGCCTGCTACCCTTATGGCTCGGTCCAGGTTCCCGGCGGGACGGAGCCGATCGTGCTACACCGCGACGCCGTGTCGGGCGGCGGCTATTTCATGATCGGCACGGTGATCTCCGCCGATCTCGACCTGATCGGCCAGTTACAGCCGCATGCGCCGGCCGCTTTCGCGCCGGTCACGATGGAGGAGGCGCTCGCCGCGCGCCATGAGCGGCGGGCGCTTCTCGGCAAGATGCGCGAGGCGCTTTGAGACCCGGCGGCGGCGCGCTCCCGCGCGGCCGGCCGCTTCGCGGACGATGAAGACTTACCCCGCGACGGCGCGCTTCGTCAGCGCCCGTTCGCGGTATTCCCGAGGGGGCACGCCAAATTGCGCCCTGAACGCGCGGCTGAACTGGGCCTGACCGCTGAAGCCCCATTTGTAGGCGATCTCCGCGACGGTCTCGTTGCCGAACCGATCACCCAGCGCCTCGCGGCACGCCTCCAGCCGCTGATCGCGAATCCACTCGCCGAGCGTCGTATCCGCGTCGCGGAACAGTTCATGCAGGTATCTGACCGAAATCCCGCAGGCCCGCGCGATCGTCTCGGGATCGAGGGAACTGTCGCCGATCCGGCGGCGGACGCAAGCTTCGATGCGCGAAAGATGCGCCGCGCGCACCGCGGTCGCGCCGGAGGTCAGGGTCCGCCTGTCTTCCTTGAGCGCCAGCACGAGCAATTCGACGAGCTGCCGGCCGATCGTCGTCCTCAGCTCCTCCGACTGGTTCTCGACGCGGCGCGGAATGAGCTCCAGCATGTCGGCGAACAGGCCGCCCCCGCCCTGGGTCGCATCGAACTGCAACGAGCAGAAGCGGTCGGGCTGCCTGATCCTACCGCCAAGCGCGGCCGCGGAAACCTTGACGACCCAGAGGTCCGCGGCCTGATCGTGGCTGAACACATAGGGTTCGTGGCTGCGCTCGAGAATGAAGCCCCCAGGACCGCAGCGCACGTCCTTGCCGCATTGCGAGAAGAAGACCTCGGAGCGAACTGGGAGCGTGATGAGATAATGCTCGTCGCGCTCGCCGCGAAAGTGGTTCGGCGCCCGGCGATATTCGAGCGGCTCGGAGGCGTGGCGGGAGAGCGAGACGTCGCCGAGATCCCACAGCCTGAGCTCGCCCGCGAAGCGGTCCGGCTCGGCGAACCTGAGGTCGAGCGGAAAATAGGTGGCGGCGATCGTCTCGCGCCAATGCCGGCCACGGTCGCGCGGCGCGCAACCGGAGGTCGAAATCTGCTTCACCATGCTCGCCGTTTGAGCGTGCCGCCTCCTCGAAGGCCGATGAGACCCGGTCATATTGCGGCGCACCTTCGCGCAATGTCAAATTCCTGTGCGCGCGGCGCAAAGACCTTCACTCTCACTCCGACTAGTCTCTCGCGACCGCTGAGCAGGCGGATGAGCGGCGGTCGCGGAGCGTCGTCAGGCATGACGTCCGGCTCCTTGTCTCCGCGGCCCTCGACAGGGAGGCCAGGATGAGCGCGGGTAGGGCTTCAGCAAACAAGTCGAAATCGCGAGACGTCGATCCGATCACGCTTTCCGTCGTGCGCGGCGTGCTGGAGACGACGCAGCGCGAGATGACGCTGTCGCTGGAAAAGACGGCGCGCTCCTCGGTGTTCAACCTCGCACACGATTATTCGACCGCCTTGTTCAACGCCAAGCCCGAAATGATCCTGCAGGGGCAGGACATTCCCATCCACCTCGGCTCGCTGATTCCGGCGATGAAATCGGTCGCCAAGTTCTTCGGCGACGACATCCACGAGGGCGACCTCATTCTCCACAACGATCCCGCGTTCGGGGGAAGCCACGCGATCGACACCTGCATGTACAAGCCGGTGTTCTACAAGGGCAAGCTCGTCTACTGGACCGTCTGCAAGGGCCACCTGACCGACATCGGCGGCCCGGTGCCCGCCAGCTACAATCCCGCCGCCAAGGAGATCTATGCGGAATGCCTGCGCATTCCGCCTGTGAAGATCTGGGATAGAGGTAAGCCGCGCCACGACGTGCTCAACATGATCTTCACCAACATGCGCGCGCGGCGCGACCAGGAAGGCGACTTCAACGCGCTGACCGGCGCCTGCCAGGTCGGCGAGCGCAACCTCCTAGCGATGATCGAGAAATACGGGCTCAAGACGGTCGGCGCTTGCATCGACGAACTGCTCGACATGGCCGACAGCCATATGCGCTCGCTCATCAAGACCGTGCCGGACGGAACCTATGAGGGCGTCGCCGTCCTGGAGGACGCCGGCCACGGCTTCGGCGATTTCGAGATCAAGGCGACGGTCTCGATCAAGGGCGACACTTGCCATATCGCGATTTCGAGCCCGCCGCAGATCCCGTATTTCATCAATTCCTATGAAGGCAACTCGCATTCCGGCGTCTATCTCGGCCTGATGATGTTCGCCGCATTGCCGCCGCCCTACAACGAAGGTCTCTACCGCTGCGTGTCCGTCGATTTCGGCCCGAAGGGCACGATCTGCAACGCGGTCGAGCCGGCGCCGCACATGAACTGCACCACCACGCCGATGGAGACGCTGACCGACGCCGTGCGGCTCGCGTTCGAGAAGGCCATGCCGTCGAAGGTCGCGGCGTCCTGGGGCCACGCCAACGGCCTCAATGTCGCCGGCTGGGACAGCCGCACCAACGAGGAATATGTGACGATGGTGCTCGCCACCATCATTTCCGGCGGCGGCGCGACGCCGCATCAGGACGGCTGGCACGCCGTCGGCCCGGAATGCTGCTTCGGCGCGCTGACCTCGGGCGACGTGGAGCTGCTCGAATATTCCTATCCGATCATCATCCACCGCTATTCGCTGATGACCGATTCCGGCGGCGCCGGAAAATTCCGCGGCGGTTCGGGCACGGCCTGGGAGGTCGAGCCGCTCGACAAGGAGATGCTGTGCATCGGCTTCGGCGAGGGCCGGCGTATTCCGGCGATGGGCGCGGCGGGCGCGAAATCGCGTCTGATTGACGAGAAAGTCGGCCGAGTCGAGATCAATCGGGCCGGCAATGTCGAACTGGCGAGGACCAACATTCTCGAAACCATCAAGCCGGGCCAGACGATCACTAACATGAATCCCGGCGGCGGAGGCTTTGGCGATCCCTTCGACCGCGCGATCGAGCGCGTTGTGGAGGACGTCCGCAACGGGCTCGTGTCGGCCCGCGGCGCCAGGGAGGATTACGGCGTCGTATTCAAGAATCCGAACACCCTCGAAGTCGACGCCGCCGCGACCGCGCGGCTGCGCATGCGCTGAGGGGGCCGGGATGAGCGCGCAATATCGCTTGGGAATCGACGCCGGCGGCACCTTCACCGACTTCGTCATCGCCGACAGGGCGACGGCGGAGACTAAGCTTTACAAGACGCTTTCGACGCCCTCCAATCCGACGAAGGCGATCGAGGACGGCCTGAAGCTGATCGCCGAGGATCTCGGGATGACGCCGGAGGACATCGTCTCCGACTGCGATCTGTGCATCAACGGGACGACGGTCGGCCTCAATGCGCTGATCACCCATCGCGGCGGCAAGACCGGCCTCATCTGCACCGCCGGACACGAGGATTCGATCGAGATCCGCAACGGCCACAAGGAAGACGGATTCCGCTACGACCCCGAATACCCGGCGGCGAGGATGCTTGCGCCGCGCTATCTGCGAAGGGGCGTTCGCGAGCGCATCCTCTCCACCGGCGAGGTCCGCACGCCGCTCCACGAGGAGGACGTGCGCGCCGCGTGCGAGGCGTTCAAGGCGGAGGGTGTCGAGACGATCGCCATTTCGTTCGTCTGGTCGGTGCTGAACCCCAGGCACGAAGGGCGCGCCGCCGAGATCGTGCGCGAGATGATGCCCAAGGCAATCCTCACCGTCGGCTCCGAGCTCTATCCGCAGATCCGCGAATACACCCGTACCTCGACCGCTGTGGTCAACGCCTATCTCGCGCCGGTGATGCGGCAATACGTGGGCGCGGTGGATTCCTATTTTCGCTCTCTCGGCGCCAAGCAGCCGGTGCGCTACTTCCAGTCGAACGGGGGCCTCGCGATCGGACGGGCGATGACCGACCGCTCCGTCTACGCCATCAACTCCGGTCCCGCCTCGGCGCCGCAGGCCGGGCAATATGTCTCATCGCCGTTCAAGAAGAAGAACGTGATCACGGTCGACATGGGCGGAACCTCGTTCGACATCACGCT
>DATNFJ010000076.1:0-4476 GCA_035606455.1 Sphingomicrobium sp. | reverse complement strand
GCGGGGTCTATATGAAGGACATCGGAGTCGTTAATCTCCCCTCAGGCGCGCCGACGCTAAAGCTGACCGGCGGAGCGAGGGCGCGCCTTGACGCACTTGCGCCGGAAGGCCACGCCATCGACATTCACCTGACGATGACCGACGATTACCCCTGGGCGCAGGCCTTCGTGATCCTGACCGCCCGCAAGCTGGAGCCCTGAGTGTTGAGCGATACTGTCCCCGAGGCGACCGAGGCCGACGACAAGAGCGCGCCGCCGGCGGAAGAAAAAGAGAGCAAGGGATCGGCGCTGTGGCGCGAGATCAAGGGGCTCATCTGGGTCCTGATCGCGGTCCTCGCCTTCCACAGCCTGGTCGCCAAGCCCTTCTACATTCCGTCGGAATCGATGATGCCGGGACTGCTCACCGGCGACCGGCTGGTGGTCAGCAAATATCCTTACGGCTGGTCCTGGGTGTCCCCGAGCTTCCACGTCATTCCGCCGGTGAGCGGGCGGCTGTTCGGCCACATGCCCAAGCGCGGCGACATCGTGATCGTGACTCCGCCGGGCACGCGCACCGATTATATCAAGCGGGTCATGGGACTTCCCGGCGACACGCTGCGGATGGTGGACGGCCAGCTGTACATCAACGGCCAGGCGGTGAAGCGCGGGCCGGTGACCGCCGACATGATCCCGATCGACGTCAACTCGCCGTGCGGATCGCCCGGCGACCAGGCCCTCTACAATTTCCGCGTGCGGGAGCCGAACGGGAAGATGTACTGCCGGGTGCCGACGGTGCGCGAGACTCTGCCCGACGGCCATAGCTACGAGACGGTCGAGCTCGGCCCGTCGGACGAGGACAATTTCGGACCGGTGACGATCCCCGCCGGCCACGTCTGGCTGATGGGCGACAACCGCGACGATTCCGCCGACAGCCGGGTGGCCGAATGGCGCGGCGGACTAGGCGGGCCGGTGCCGTGGGAGAATATCGGCGGGCGCGCCGAGTTCATCACCTTCTCGCTCGACGGAACGTCGGTGTGGTGGAACCCAATCAGCTGGTTCGAGGCGCTTCGCCCCGGCCGCGCCGGAAAGTCGCTGCGGGACAATTAGGGCATAGATGACCGCCACGCCGCCGACCACCGAACCCCATATGGAGCGGCCCGGCCCGGCGGAGTTCCGCGATCCCCTGGTGCGCCGCGAGATGGCCAAGGCGGCGGTGTGGTTCGGGATCGGCCTCGCCATCCTCGGCGTCATCGTGCTCGGCCAGCCGCTGCTGCTGATCGTCGGCGGCGCGATCTTCGCGGTGTTCCTCGACGGCGGCGCGCGGCTGCTCGCCCGCTATCTTCCGATCCCGCGCGCCTGGCGGCTGCTGCTGGTCCTGGTTCTCGGCTTCGGCTTCCTCGCCTGGGTCGTATGGTTCGCCGGGACGACCATCGCCGCGCAGTTCGAGGCGTTGCGCGCCGTCGTCGCCGCCCAGTTCGACCGGCTGATGAAATTCGCAGCCTCGCTGGGGCTGGTCGACGGCGTGTCGGGCAACTGGCGATCGGAGGTGCTGGGCGGCGTCGGGCGGCTGACCAGCGCGGTCGGAAGCGTCATCGGCGGAGTCGCGAGCGTGATCGCGATGATCGTCATCGGAATCTTCCTCGCATCCGAGCCGCGGCTTTACGACCGGGGCATCGCCTGGATGCTTCCGCTTCGCGCGCGCTCGGGCTTCTACCGGATCGCCGAGCATGTCGGCTTCACGCTGCGACGGTTGCTGTTCGGCCGCCTGATCGGAATGATCTTCGAGGGCCTGTTCACCTGGGTGCTGCTGAAGGCGGGGGGTGTGCCGATGGCGGGCCTGCTCGGCCTCGTTACCGGAGTCCTCGCCTTCATCCCCAACATCGGCGCGATCGTCTCGGGCGTGCTGATGATCGCGGTCGGGTTCAGCGCGGGCTACGGCCACGGCATCTGGTGCATCGTCGTCTATTTCCTGGTGCACAATATCGACGCGTATCTGGTCGTGCCGTTCGTCGCCCGGCGCACGGTCGACCTCGCGCCCGCGGTGCTGCTCGCGATGCAGCTGTTGATGGCTGCGCTGTTCGGGATCCTCGGGGTGCTGTTCGCCGACCCGATCCTGGCGACTCTGAAGGTGGTGCTGGTGGATCTCAGCCGTCAGCATCCGCCCGACGACGAGGAACTCGCTACTGCTGCGGCGGCTGCTCCGACTGCTGCGCCTGCTGCTGCTGTTCCTGCATCTGCTGCTGGACCAGCGCCGCCCCGCCGCGGACGATCTTCCGGACGCGCACCTCGAAGTTGAGCTTGCTGTCCTTGGGGAAGCCGGGCGGGGCCGTTCCGTTGGCGAAGGCGAGCTTCTGCGGCATCGAGAAGCGGTACTGGCCGCCTTCCTGCATCCGGGCCATCGCCTCGGCGAAACCGGGGAAGACATAATCCATCGCGAAGGGCTGCGGTCCGCCGTGGGTTTCGCTGCTGTCGACGACATTGCCGTCGTCGGTGGTCAGCACATAGTCCATCAGCGCGGCGTCGGCCCGCGCGATGGGCTCGCCAGTGCCGCTCTTGATCGTCCGGAACTGGAGCCCGCTCGCGGTGACGGTGGGACGAAGCGCGCCCGCGCCGATCCAGGCGAGGCCGATCCCGGCGGCGATGACAATAAGGAAGCCGATCCACAGCGCGAACGTCCGCCCGCGGTGCTCGGGTCGGTGGGCGGCTTCGGCGGCGGACACTGGCGGATGCGTTGCTTTAAAGGCTTACCGGGCGCCTTCGCGCTCGGCGCGCTTGCGCTCGAGCTTGCGGGCGCGGCGGATGGCGGCGGCGCGCTCGCGGGCGCGCTTCTCCGACGGCTTTTCGTAATGACGGCGCAGCTTCATCTCGCGGTAGACGCCCTCGCGCTGCAGCTTCTTCTTCAGCGCGCGCAGCGCCTGCTCGACATTATTGTCGCGAACGATGATCTGCATAAACTCCCGTCACTCTCCCTAAAGTCTTTAAAATCAGGGGTTTAGCCCCATATACCAATGGCACGGAAATGGGTTCCGAAGCATCGGCAAAAGAATAGCGGCCTCCAGAGGCAAGACCTCGGCGGCGCGCGGCCCTTAGCAGCGAGGGCCCAACCGTTCAACCCGTTGATCGGTCGTCAACGCTGCGACGAAGCGTTGCTCGAAGACGACGAACCCGGGAACGTGAACAAAAGGGTTATCGGCCATTAACTCTTTGAATGGTAAAGACATGGCCAAGAGAGCGGAGGGATTGAATGTCGTTGAACCGGAGGGAAATGCTGCGTCTCGGTGCCGCCGGCGCCGGAGGGCTGATCCTTTCATCTGCCGCAGCGTCGCAGGCGCTTCCGGGCCTTCTCATGCCGCAGGTCCCGGCCCCGGCTCCCGCTTATCCGTTCGCTGCCGCCGTCCAGCCGCAGGCGCCGGCTGCGCCCGCCGGAATCGACGCGGCGCTGTTCGCCCGCGCCAAGGCGGCGCTCGACCAGCACCAGATCGGACCGCGCGATTCGATGGGGATCGCCGATTTCTCGAGGCCTTCCAGCGAGCCGCGATTCCACCTCGTCGACCTCCTGAACGGGACGATCGAAAGCCACCTCGTCTGCCACGGCCGCGGGTCGGACCCGGCGCATTCGGGCTATCTCGAGCGGTTCAGCAACGATTTCGGAAGCTATGCGACGTCGAGCGGCACCTATGTCACCGACGATTATTACCAGGGCAAGTACGGGCTCTCGCTGAGGGTTGCGGGCCTCGACTGGTCGAACAACAACGCGATGGCGCGGGCGATCGTGATCCACAACGCCTGGTACGCCGAGCCCGAGATGATCCCGCTGCACGGCCAGCTCGGCCGTTCAGAAGGCTGCTTCGCCATGCCCAAGAAGAGCCAGTACGAGGTGATGAGACGCCTCGCCGGCGGCCGAATGATCTACGCCGACAAGATCGCATAAGCGGCTGTCCGGGGGACAGTCGCGCTGCGATCTCGCGTAAGCGATTGTCCGGGGGACAGTCGCGCTGCGATCTCGCATAAGCGGTTGACCGGGGGACAGTTGCGCTGCGATCTCGCCTAACCCCGCAGACCATCTGAAAAGTAACCAAGGGCCGCCTCGAGCGGCCCTTTTCCTGTCCGCTGCAGGGCAGGATCCGGAATGCGTCAGCCGCCGAACTGTGCAGTCGTCCTCCGGTCGTCGGCGATTTCCTCCGGCGTGCATCTTGTGATCGTCCCTTCCGAAGACGTGCGGCAATAGCCTCGCGCCCACAGCCGTTCGAGGATAGACTGGACGCGGCACGCGCCATCCGCGGAGCAGGCATTGAGCCTTGCCTGCAACTGCGGGACAGTAGCGACGGTCGCGGCGGGACGTTTCGACGCCGCCGCCGTGTTCGCCGCCCGACCAGCCTCCGTATCCCTGGAATCGGCCGATCCGCAGCTACCGACGAGCGCGGCAACAGCGATCAAAATCCCGCAATTCTTCATGAATCCTCCTGGAACGCGGACGATCCCGCGACGGTCGCTACGA
>DATNFJ010000075.1:0-11094 GCA_035606455.1 Sphingomicrobium sp. | reverse complement strand
CGTGTTCCGCCAGAATTGCCAGTAGTCGTAAGCGCTTAGAAGTTCGTCGCTGAGCCACACCGCGCCTTGTGCGGTCTTGCCCATTTTCGCGCCGTCGGCCGTGGTGATGAGCGGCGTCGTCACTCCGAACAGCTCGGTCTTGTCGATCCGGCGCGTGAGCTCGATGCCGTTGACAATATTTCCCCACTGGTCCGATCCGCCGAGCTGCAGCCGGCACCCCACCCGGCGCGACAGTTCCAGGAAATCGTAGGCCTGGAGGATCATGTAGTTGAATTCGAGGAAGGTCAGCGGCTGCTCGCGGTCGAGCCGCAGGCGGACGCTGTCGAAGGTCAGCATCCGATTGATGGTGAAATGGCGCCCGACCTCGCGGAGGAACGGGATGTATTCGAGCGTGTCGAGCCAGTCGGCATTGTTGACCATGATCGCATCGCTTGGCCCGTCACCGAAGGTCAGGAATTTGGAGAACACTCGGCGGATGCTAGCGATGTTCGCATCGATGCGTTCGCTCGGCAGGAGCTGCCGGCCCTCATCCTTGCCGGACGGATCGCCGACCTTGGTCGTCCCGCCGCCCATCAGCACGATCGGCTTGTGTCCCGACTGCTGCAGCCGGCGCAGGAGCATGATCGACACGAGGTTGCCGACATGAAGGCTCGGCGCCGTGGCGTCGAACCCGATATAGCCGGGCATCACCTGCCGCTCGGCCAGCGCGTCGAGCGCCGCCGGGTCGGTCACCTGATGGATGTAGCCACGCTCGTCGAGCAGGCGCATTAGAGAGGAGCGGTAGGAACTCATGACTGCCGCTTAGCGTCTCGCTTTCCGCGCTGCTACTGCATGGACATGCAATTCAGTCTCGTCCCGCACCCTTCGACGCCGCCCGCCGAGCCACCCTTCAAGATGTGGGCGACGGTCGACCATGTGGCGTCGCTCGGCCCGGTCGCGACGACAAACTTATGGTTCGGCGTGAGCGCGCCGGCCGAGCGCTTCGTCATCCCCGCGGTGACCGAGCCCTGGCGCGCCGACGAGCTGTGGCGCACGACATGCTTCGAGGCCTTTCTCGGCGTCGCGGGAGAGAAAAGCTATCGCGAGTGGAACTTCGCCCCGCGCGGCAACTGGGCGGCCTATGACTTTTCCGATTATCGCGAGGCGATGGAAAAAGCGGACGTGCGGTCGCCGCCCTACATCCGGATGGAGGACAATTTCACCTGGTGGACGGTAGGGGCCACGATCGCCGTCGAGGCCGACAAGACCTGGAATCTCGGCCTCTCAGCCGTGCTTGAGGAAGTGGATGGCACCACATCGTACTGGGCATTGGCGCATTCGTCGGAAAAGCCCGATTTCCACGCCCGCGATTGCTTCGTCGCAACGCTTCCGTAGAGACGAGGCATGACGCTTTTCGGAATCGACCGGCTCCTCGCCGATCCCGACCTTCGCCGCCCGCTCAAGGGCAAGCGCGTTGCGCTGCTTGCCCATCCCGCCTCGGTGACACGCGATCTTACGCATAGTCTCGACGCGCTCGCGGCGACCGGTCTCAAACTCACGGCCGCGTTCGGGCCGCAGCACGGGCTTCGCGGCGACAAACAGGACAATATGGTTGAATCGGACGATTTCACCGATCCGGTTCACCAGATCCCGGTATTCAGCCTGTACGGCGAGGTCCGTCGCCCGAGCGGCCAGTCGATGGGGACGTTCGACACCATCCTCGTCGACCTTCAGGACCTCGGCTGCCGGATCTACACCTTCATCACCACGCTTCTTTACGTACTCGAAGCGGCGGCCGAGCATGGGAAGAGCGTCTGGGTCCTCGACCGGCCCAATCCCGCGGGGCGGCCGATTGAAGGACTGGCTCTGCGACCGGGCTGGGAGAGCTTCGTCGGCGCCGGGCCGATCCCGATGCGCCACGGCCTCACCCTGGGCGAGCTCGGCAAATGGTTCGTCGAGCATTTCCGCCTCGACGTCGATTACCACGTGATCGAGATGGAGGGGTGGAGGCCGGCCGAAGGTCCCGGCTTCGGCTGGCCGCCCGAACGCGTGTGGATCAATCCGAGCCCGAATGCCGCCAACCTCGACATGGCGCGCGACTATGCCGGCACAGTCATGCTCGAAGGGACGACCCTGAGCGAGGGCAGGGGCACAACGAGGCCCCTTGAGCTGTTCGGCGCCCCCGACCTCGAACCGCGACGCATCATGGCCGAAATGGAGCGCCTCGCCTTTGAATGGCTCGCCGGCTGCAAGCTTCGCGAAATCACCTTCCAGCCGACCTTCCACAAGCACGTCGGCCAGATGTGCCGCGGCCTGTTCATCCACGCCGAAGGGCCGTTCTACGACCATCACGCATTCAAGCCGTGGCGGCTGCAGTCGCTCGCCTTCAAGGCGATCCGCCGCCTCTGTCCCGATTACGGCCTGTGGCGCGACTTTCCCTACGAATATGTCTTCGACAAGCTCGCGATCGACGTGATCAATGGCACGACGCTGCTGCGCGAATGGGTCGACGATAGCGAAGCGGCGCCGGCAGACCTCGACGCGATCACCATCCCCGACGAGCGCGCCTGGGAGGAGCAGCGCAAGCCTTTCCTCCTCTACTGACAAGGTGGTTGGTTAACGAAGCGGTAGGAGCTTCGCTGTATCTCGTGCCCGCAAGTTGTGGGGAACGAGGCTCGTCAATGGCCACCGCGGGAATTGAAGAAGTCACAGAGAATGCGATCCGCGCGGTCGCGCGCGACTGCGGGTCGCTGTCGATGGAATGCAGCGATGTCGCTGGTTATGTAAAAGGGGTCGGCGAGCGCATCGGCGAGCATTTGAAGATGCTCGACCAGCTCGAGGAAGTCACCACGCGGCTGATGAGCGACCAGGCGCGGGTCTCGGATTCAACGGACGAAGCGCGGCTGCTCTCGGAGCAGGCCAAGGCCAAGCTCGACGCGGGCCGCGAGGCGATCGAGGGCACGATCGAGGGATTCAAGGGCCTGACCGAGCTCGTCGTCCAATTGGGCGAGCGGATGGCCGGCTTCGCCTCGGCGATGAACCAGGTCCAATCCGTCTCCTCGACCATCGAAACGATTGCCCGCAAGACCAACATGCTCGCTTTGAACGCGACCATCGAAGCGGCCCGTGCCGGCGATGCGGGCCGCAGTTTCGCCGTCGTCGCGGCCGAGGTGAAGAAGCTGGCGCACGATACGCGCGCCGCGACGAGCCAGATCGCATCGACCATCGGCGAGCTGACCCGCGAGGCGGGCGCCGTCACCACCGAGATCAAGACCGGCGTCGAGCGCAGCCGCGCCGCCCAGTCGGGCTTCGGCACGATCAGCGACACTGTCCGCGAAGTGAGCGAGATCGTCGGGATGGTCGACCGCCAGACCGAAGGCATCGCCCATTCGACCAGCATGATCCAGGCCAGCGTCGACCGGGTGAAGGCAGGGCTGACTGACTTCGCCGGCGACGCGCGCGCCAACGGCAGCGAGCTGATGACGGCCCAAAAGCGTCTGAATCACCTTGAGATGCTGTCGAGCACCATGCTCGACACACTCGCCAATTCGGGTGCCGAGATCGACGACACGCCGTTCATCCTCAAGGCGCAGGAGGCCTGCCGCCAGGTCCAGAGCGCGATCGAGCGGGCCATCGAGGCAGGCGAAGTCGCGATCGATGACGTTTTCGATCGCGAGTACAAGATCGTGGAAGGCTCGAACCCGGTCCAATATGATGTCCGCTTCAACGCCGCCGCCGACAAGCTGGTGCGGCCGATCCTCGACAGGACGAAAGCGAGCGACACCCGGATCATCGGCTCCGCCATCGGCGACATGAACGGCTATCTGCCGACCCATCTTAGCGAACGCAGCCATCCGCAGGGTCCGGACCCGGTGTGGAACGACGAGCATTGCCGCAACAAGCGGATCCTGATCGACGACACGACCCGGATGGCCCTCGCGAGTGACAAGCCCGCGACCCTGGCGACCTACAGGATGGAGCTCGGGGACAAATTCATTCCCGTGAAGAATGTTTTCGTTCCCCTTTGGGTCAAGGGACGTCGCTGGGGGAACTTCGAGCTCGCGTACCGCGACGACTGAACGCATCGCTGGCCGGCGAAACACAGTTCCCGAAAGCTTACCCGGCCATAAACTTCGTCTTTACGCCCTTGCGCTAGGACGGGTCCCGACAAGGCGCAGCCTGGACGGCATCGGACAAGGGAAGAGGAATGGCGATCAACCGGTCAGTCGAACAAGCACCGGTCAGCGTGGCCACCGCCCAGCTCGCCCGAGTGGCAAGCGACGGGACGGCGCGCCATTCGCATCTTCTGTCATTGCTCGAGGGGACGGGACCCCATTCCGGTCGCGACCTTTCCGATGCAGTGCACCTTCTGTGCAACCTTCACGGACGCTACCCGGGCCTCGTCGAAATCGCGCTCCAGCGCTGTGCGAAGGGGCCGGTTCGCGAGTGGCTCGCTCGCGCGTCGGATGCGTTCGAGCGCGAGCGGCTGTATCTGGTGCGCCTGACGGCGGCGGTCGGGCCGCTTCCGAGCACTCCCGGCGCCGCGGAGACAGAAGCAAGCCTGGTGGCTGCCCGCCACGCGCTGGAGACTCTTTCGACCTCCGAACGCGACGGCTGTGCGCTCGGCGCTGCGACGGCGCTGGTGTGCGACTGGTGGCCTGTCCGGCGGTTGCTCGACCGAGCAGCGGCGCGCGTTGGCGCCGAAGCGCCGGCTCCGTCATTGCCCGATGAAAGCTCGGTCGTCGCGATCGTCGACCAGGCGACCGCGAACCCCGGCAGCGCGCGTGCGCTCGCATTCGGCGGAGAGCAGATGCTGCTTCAGCACCGCGCGCTGTTCGATCTCCTCGAAGCGCGCGCGGAAGCCCGCGGCGATTTCTAGCTCCGGCGGCTCACGCCGCCTTCGGCAGTTCCTGCTGTTCGTTCTCGATCGCCGGCGTCGCGGGCACGGTCGCCTTGGGCTTGGGGAATAGCAGACGCGAAGCGAGCACCGCCAGTCCCAGCGCCAGATAGGCGCCAATCGCATAAATGGGGCTGTACAGCACGCTCGCGGCAAGCGGGACGCGCAGGAATGTCGGGTTGAAGCCGAAATCCTCGCCGATCGCTTCGCAAACGCCCAGGATCGTGTGCGACCGAAGGGGCAGTGCGGGCTGATTCTCTTGCGCTTCCATTGCTCACTCCAATTGGCAAAGTCTTGTGCCCATTCCTGAGCAAGAGCCGTGCCAAACTAGAAAACTCAGAAATATCAAAGCTATGCCAGCGCGGCGCAAAGCCGGATTCGCAAAACTCACCACGTCGCGCATCCGACAATTGGGAATTCGCACCGCTTGCTGCAAGTGCGATATTGCAGTGCAACATTGATTATCGACGAACGGATGCAGATCTAGTACGGGCTGCCACCCGCAGGAGCCGCCGAACCATGATGCGGATGATGATGAAATCGAAGATCCACCGGGCAACCGTCACCCAGGCGGATCTCCACTACGTCGGTTCGGTCACGATCGATGCCTCACTCATGGAAGCCGCCGATCTGCTCGACGGCGAGCAGGTGGCCATCGTCGACGTGACCAACGGGGCGCGCCTCGAAACCTACGCCATTGCCGGAGAGGCCGGCAGCGGAATCATCGGCATCAACGGCGCCGCGGCGCGCCTTGTCGACCCCGGCGATGTCGTGATCATCATCAGTTATGCGGCGATGGACGATGCCGAAGCGCGCAACTTCGAGCCGAAGATCGTTCACGTGGACGAGAAGAACCGCATCGTGAAGCTCGGCACTAACGCCGCCGAGCCGGTGCCTGGCGCTAGCGACCAGCAGCGGGGCGATCTGCTGGCCGCGAAGTGAGGTCGCCGACCGTCAGAAGCCGCCACGGCGGCGGCAGATAATCGGTCGACATATAATAATAGAATTCGCAAGTGCCGCTCTCGTCGCGGTTGATGCCCTTCGCAATGCCGAATGCGACGTCGCCGCTGAACACCGGGCCTCCGCTGTCGCCCGGAACGCAGGAAGGTCCTTTGACGGTAACCCATGTCGGTGAGCAGGGGCCGCCGCACAGCTCGCCGGGCGGCGCATAATCGGTAAGCTCCACGGTGGCGCAGCTGTAGCCGGAGCTGCTGCCGTAATGGCAGACGAAGTCCCCGGCGCGCGTGCTCGCGACACTGCGCCAGGTCTGGACCTCGCGCACCGTTCCTGCGGCCTGGTCACTATAGAAATAGGGATAAGGAGAATTGGCGCTGCCGTTGATCTGCACGTCGCGGTAGGCGGCGCCCCAGGAGCCGATCATCGGCAGGGTGACGCTGCTTCCGTCCGTATCGCTGTAGCTCAGCTGATCGGGGCAGTGGGCGGCCGTGGTGATTGCATTCACTTCGCCGTTCGTGACTACGAAGGCCGTCGTGCAGCGATTTCGGCGATCGGTCAGGACGTCCAGTCCCTCGACGCGCGCACCGCCGATCACAGCCATGTTCGATTCGAGGAGCGGGTTGACGATGACGCGCACGGGTACGCCGCTGATCGCTTCCGCGCGGGCGCGGATCGCCTCGATTCCAGGTGATTGCGCTTCGGCGGGCGTGACCAGGAGGACAACCTCGCCCGTTCGCTGGTCGTAACCAGCGCCGCGCGCGCCCGGCAGCTCGCTTCTGAAGTCGATCAAGTGGCGGCGCATCGCGGCGACGGCTTCCGCGTGGGTAGCCTTCGCGCCGGTCCTGAAGACGATCGGAACGCCGGCGGCAGTCCGATCCGCGACCGGATGGGCGCCGGTCAAAAGCACGACGATCCGATAGAAGGGACTGTGCTCGATCGAGATCCCGGCGATGCGCCCGGCAAATTCTCCCGCAATCGCGTCGGTCGCGGCGACGGTCTCCTGCTGCGCTTTGAGCCGGCGGAGCGCTTCGGCCGGCGAAACGCCGAATTGTGCCGTATATTGGGCGGCATCCTCGGCGAGGGCCTGATCGCGGCTCTCCACCGGCTGCGCCACGGCGACTCCCGTGATAAAGGCCGCCGCAACCGCAAAGGACCAGAACATGCCCCAGGATCTCGCCGCCAGCGCCACCACCTTCGACCTGACTCCTCCCACCGACCAACAGTTCCGTGGACTTGTCGCCGGCCTAACCGACGATGAGCGCCACGTTCTTCTCGACCACGGCACGGAGGCGCCGTTCTGCGGGGTGTTCCTGCAGGAGAAAAGGGCGGGAGTCTTCACCTGCCGCCTGTGCGGCCTTCCGCTTTTCCAGGGAGGCACCAAGTTCGAGAGTGGGACCGGCTGGCCGAGCTTCACTCGGCCGTTCGACGAAGCGCACCTTCGAACCATCCGCGACACGAGCTACGGCATGGTCAGGACCGAGATCGTCTGTGCCCGCTGCGGCGCGCACCAGGGACACGTCTTCCCCGACGGGCCGCCGCCGACGGGAGAGCGTTATTGCATCAATTCGGTGAGCCTCGCGTTCACGCCGGCGGGAGAGCGGTTGCCGGACAAGCTTGGCCGCGGCGCTCCCGAGGGTGAACCCGTCGAAGGATAAGAACGAAAGACATGGCCGAACCGCGACGCGCGAGCCGGGGAATTGCCTTTCTCGGCCTGCTCCTACTGCTGGTGATCGCCGCACTAGTCGGCGGCGTGGTGGCGAGGCTGCTGCCGATCGGGACGAGCGGCGCCGCAGGACCGCGCACTCTCGCCGTGCCGGGCGAAGACAGCCTTTCACCACTGGTCCGGAAGACGGCTCCGGCGGTGGTGAACATCGCCACGCTGCAGGCCTCGCCAGCTGAACAGAACCCGCTGCTCCAGGATCCCTTCTTCCGCCGCTACTTCGGCATCCCCGATGCCGCACTCCAGCCGGCGATCGCCGCTGGATCGGGCGTCATCGTCGACGGCAAGAATGGGCTCGTCATCACCAACTTCCACGTCGTCCAGAATGCGCGAGCGGTCGAGGTGGGGCTCAAGGACGGCCGCAAGCTTCCGGCCGACCCCGTGGCGCTCGCGCCCGACCTGGACCTTGCGGTGCTTCGGATCGAAGCAAACGACTTGCCGTCGCTCGAGCTCGGCGACAGCAGCAAGCTGCAGGTCGGCGATTTCGTGGTCGCGATCGGCAACCCCTTCAACCTGGGACAGACCGTCACCAGCGGGATCGTCAGCGCTCTGGACCGGCCGCTCGGCCAGGGCGACCCGCGGCGCTTCGTCCAGACCGATGCGCCGATCAATCCCGGCAACTCGGGCGGGCCGCTGATCGACCTCCACGGCAAGGTGGTGGGGATCAACTCCGCATTGTTCAGCCCGAGCCAGAGCGAGGCCGCGGCGGGGAATGTCGGGATCGGCTTTGCGATCCCCAGCAATGACGTGAAGAAGGTCCTCGCGCAGGCCGAACGTCGAGTGGCCCGCTAGCGCTCGGTGCCGCCGTTACGGACCCGCACCGGACGGAACTCGCTGTCGAACGACAACGTTGGCTTTTGTGAGCGTGGGAGCTGTCGCGTGAAGCGTTGACGGTGACCATGGAAAACGAACCTTTTGACCTGATCGACCAAATCGAGCGCTGCCGACGGCTTGCGAGGTTTCTGACCGACGAACAAATGCGCTGCGCGCTGGAGGATCTGGCGGAAGATTACGAAGCCCAGCTCAAGCGCCGGACGAATGGCGGGTTCATGCTGCGCGACGGCCGCTGAACTGCGGCGGCTGCCTGAAAGGGGGCATTCGACTGACTGGGCGAGGGAAGTCCGGCTCAGCCTAGCCGGCTGTCGTCTTCTTCGGCGGAATCGTCGTTCGCCGCATGAAAATCATAGATGTCGTTGAGGCCGCCGCTGAGCTTGGAGCGGTAGTCGTCAATGAGCGAGTGACAGAGCTTGAGTCCGCGCGTTAGCTGGGTGTTAACCTGCTCCACTTCTACGGATTCTCGTTTATCTTGCTGTTCAGACACGGAAAAATGGCCGGCTTAACCCAAGTTGGCTCCCAAACGCGGCGCACGGAGGGATGTTCCGACGGCTGTCAGCTAAAAGCATGCGCTCTTGACGTGTAGCGCTGCGACTGTGACCCCAATGTCACGTCCGGCTATCGAGAGGGTCGCAATCATGCGGATGACAGTGGACGCGACGCGCCCGGGCGGCATTGGGCGCGCTCGATCGATCCGGACGCGCAGGGATCATCGATGCCGCTACCCCTAACTCACGCGCTTGCCCCGGTCGCCGCTGTCCTCGTGCGTCGAAATCGATCGGTACCGTGGCGGCTCATGATCGCTGCAGCAATCGCGTCTGCGCTACCAGACGTGGATTCCTTCTCGGGCTCGATCTGGGGAATGCCGAATCCGAACCTGCCGCTTCCGTTGTGGTGGCACCGCGGAGCAACCCACTCGCTCTTCGTCGCTATCGCAGTGGGGCTGGTCGCCGCGGCGTTGCACCGGCAGCTGAGGGTTCGCGCGCTTGTCGCGGGGGTGGCCGTCGGAGCCGCGATGGCGAGCCACGGCGTCCTCGACATGTTCACCGATCAAGGCGTGCCCGTCGCTTATTTGTGGCCAGTGAGCTCAGCCCGCCTATTTGCCGACTGGAGGCCGATTGACAGCGGCCCCATCGGACCGACGCATCTGTTCGCCGAGATCATCGCGCGTCTCCAGTCGGAGACGATCCAGCTGATCCTTCCCATGTTTGCGGTGGCCTTGTTCATCCGTGGTGTGCTGGCGTTGAGGAGCAGGTGGACGGGGCAGCGGTAAGTTCCCACGCAGCGTCGCTCCCGCTTCACAAGTGTCGGGAGGGTCTGCTAGATCGCAGTTTGCTTCCATTTGCCGCATTGAACTTCACTGAAGGATCCCGACACCCGTGAGAGCTCCAATCACATCGGTAAGTGGTGGCTCGATCCGCTCCGCAGACCTCGGCACCCCGGCCATCGTCGTTTTCCTGGTTCTTGCCCTCGGCGCGACGATATTCCTGTGGCGCGCGAGATATATCCGGCGGCGAACTGCCTATGTGACCATGGGTGTCATTATCGTCGGGCTGATCATTTTTGGCGCGCTGCTCTACACTGCCCCCGCCTAGCGGCGCCGACTATCGCCTGCACTCCATGCACCGGAGTGACCACGCTCGGTTCGCTCCGGTTCGCAGCAAATGCGAGAACGCGCTATAGGGGGCCACACTCTGGCGAGCGGCCTGCTCCCGCCGCCACGAATGGCTTGCTTGCCGGGCAGGACAGATTTGGGGGGCTTCGTCCTTTTGTGACATTCGTAGGCAAGCCCGTCGTTCAACAGGACGCCGCTCCCGAAGAGCGCGGCAGGTCGATCCTGACCCGCAAGAGGTTCCAGTTCGCGGGAGCGCTTGTCGTTGCCGTGCTCCTGCCGTGGTGGGCCCGAACTACTTTCGGCGGCCGGTTGTTCGAGGCGGCCGCACTAAACGCCATCGCCGCAAATACGATCGCCGTCGTCATCGCTTTCTGGATGCGCCTCTCGGTGGAGACCTATCCTGGAATCCGCCGGAGCTACGTGATCCTTCCGTCGGCATCGACCGCGCATGCGATCGTCGTCGTTTGGTTTCTCCTGACTCGCTTTCCTTACGACCGCATCGCGCTTGCGGGCGGTTATGTGCTGCACGTTTTCTGGCTGTTCCTGCTTTACGTCTATGCAGAGCGACGGCTTGCAACGCGGATTGCGGTGGTCCCCTTCGGCGGGGTCGATCGCCTGCTCCGGATTCCAGATATCGAATGGCTTCGGCTGAAGCGCCCGCAGCTCAACGACGCCCGGGGCTGCGACGCCATCGTCGCGGATTTTTCGGCCGATTTGCCGGGCGAGTGGGAGGCGTTCCTGGCCGATGCGGCGCTCGCGGGGCGGATTGTCTATCAGCACAAGCAACTGGGCGAATCGCTGACCGGTAGGGTCGAATTGGAGCAGCTCTCGGAAAACAGCTTTGGCTCCCTGGTTCCGTCCCGCGCCTATTTCCACCTCAAGGGTCTGGTGGATTTCGTCTGCGCGCTGGTGCTGCTCCCGCTGCTGGCGCCAGTCATGCTGGTCATCGCCATAGCAATCCGCCTGGACAGCCGCGGCCCGGCGCTGTTCCGGCAACGGAGGGTCGGCTTCGCCGGCCATATGATTACCGTCTACAAATTCCGCACCATGCGGCCGGTCGTTATCGAGGACGAGCGTGCCGCGGCCATGACC
>DATNFJ010000074.1:0-12074 GCA_035606455.1 Sphingomicrobium sp. | reverse complement strand
AAAGGTCGCGGGCGACCGGATTGCGCGCGTCCCGTGGGACAGGGTCAAGAACGTCGCGAGCGCCGTCCACCTGGAGTGCCGCGCGGAAGAGGTGAAGCTGCACCGTACGGAAGACGAGGCGCGGCGGTGGATTCCAAAGTGGGGAGCGATGTAGTGCGTCTCAGCGACCTTAGGGATGCGAAGGTGCGGACGCTCGACGGCGACGTCCTTGGTCGTGTGCACGAGGTGCATTGCGACGGAGGAAAGATCGTCGCTCTGACGTGCGGGCCGGGCAGCTTCATCGAGAGACTTACCGCGCAGAATCACGGGCGCCGCATTCCCTGGGAATATGTGCGCAAGGTGGAACACCGCGAAGTCACGGTCAGGCCCGACCCGCCGCAGCGCGAGACCTCGGGTAACAGGCCTAGCGGTTCTCGAACCCGGCGACGCACTCCGCGATCCAGCGGGCCGCGGTCAAAGCGCTGAGATCCGTGGGGTCGAGCGACGGGTCCCATTCGGTTAGATCGATGATCCGGACCCGGTGATCGGCCGCAAGGCTGCGCACCGCCGAGAAGAAGTCGCGTGCGTCCATGCCGCCCGGCCGCGCGCCCGGCGCGCCGGGCATCTGCGCCCGGTCGATCACGTCGATGTCGCAGTCGACGACGATGGCGTCCGCATCGGCCAGATGCGCCAACGCCATCTCGATCGCCTTGGCGATCCCCTCGCGCCGGACGTCCTCGATGCTGATCACGAGGTTGCCCGCGGAAAGCGCGTCGCGGTGCATTTTCTCTGTATTCGCGAAGCTGGCGAGGCCGATCTGCGCGATATTCTTGCCGGGAAGACCGTCTTCCATCAGCGCGCGCACCGGATTGCCGTTGCTCAAGCCCTCGTCGAGGTCGCGCATGTCGAAATGCGCGTCGAGGGTGATCAGCCCGACTTTGCCGAGCGGCGTTTCCAGCGCGAGTACTGCGGGCCGCGTGATCGCGTTGTTGCCCCCCGCGAGTAACGTCAGCGCGTGATCGCCGAGGCTCGCGCTGACTGCATCGCGGATCGGCGCTGTCGCCTCCTCGATCGTCAGCCCGGCGAGTTCGACGTCGCCGCGGTCGCGGATGGGCGTGAACAGCGAGCGTCCAATCTCGATGTCGTAACGGCCAATACGCTTCAGCGTCCGTCGAAGGAGCGCGGGCGCCTTGTCGCATGCCCCTGGCGTAACCGACCCGGCGGCGAGCGGCGCACCGACGAGGCCGATGGGGACCGCGGCGTCGCCATCGACCAGGAGCTCGGAAAGGTTCGGCCAGGCAGCGCTCACGGCTTTGCCGTAGCAACCTGCCAAGCTAAGGCCAAATCATGTGGGACCGCCTGCTCGTCGACTGCAATGTCGCGACGTTCGAGGAACGCCCGGGCAATCCGCTCGGACTGATCGAGAATGGCGCGGTCGCCATCGCCGACGGCAAGATCCTGCGCGTCGGCAAGCGCACCGAGCTTGCGGGCTTCCGCGCGAAGCAGGTCGACGCGCTCGGCGGCGCCTGGGTCACGCCCGGCCTGATCGACTGCCACACCCACCTCGTGTTCGGCGGCACCCGCGCCGACGAGCATGCGATGCGGCGCGCCGGCGCGAGCTACGAACAGATCGCGGAGGCGGGCGGCGGCATCGCCTCGACGGTAAAGAGCACCGCGGCTGCGTCGGACGAGGAGCTTCTCGACCAGAGCCGCCGGCGGCTCCATGCCCTGATGCGGGGCGGCTGCACGACGGTCGAGGTCAAGTCGGGCTATGGCCTGGATCCGGAGAGCGAGCTCAGGCTTGTGCGCATCGCCGCCGAGCTCGGCGAAAAGGAGGCGGTTCGCATCGTTCCGACCTTGCTCGCGCTGCACGCGATCCCGGCCGACCAGAAAGACCGGCGAACCCATTATGTCAGCGCGATCGTCGACAAGCTCATCCCGGCGGCGGCGGCGCAGGGCCTCGCAACCAGCGTCGACGCCTTCTGCGACACGATCGCCTTCACCCCCGCCGAGGTTGAGCGGCTGTTCAAGGCCGCGGCACACCACGGCCTTCGAGTCCGCCTCCACGCCGAGCAATTGACGAACCAGCATGGCGCCGCGCTTGCCGCGCAATATCGCGCGCTATCGGCCGACCATCTCGAACATCTCGACGAGGCCGGTGCGAAGGCAATGGCGGCGGCTGGGACGGTCGCCGTCCTGCTCCCCGGAGCCTTCTACGCGCTTCAGGAAAAGAAGAAGCCGCCGGTCGCACTGCTGCGCAAGCACAAGGTGCCCGTCGCAGTCGCGACCGACTGCAACCCCGGAACCTCGCCGCTGCTTTCGCCGACGCTGGCGATGAACATGGCGTGCACCCTGTTCGGCTTGACGCCCGAGGAAGCCGTTGCGGGAATGACGATCAACGCCGCGCGGGCGCTCGGGCTCGCGCACAGCATCGGGAGCATCGCCGCGGGCAAGCAGGCGGATCTTTGCGCCTGGCCAATCGAATCGCTGGCCGAGCTGGGCTATTGGATCGGGCTTCCAGGCCCCGAGCGGCGCATTTACGCGGGCGAGGATTCACCGTGAGCCCGTTCGAATTCGTCTTCGCGCTGATTTCGATCATCACGTCGCTCGCGCTCACGACCATCATTGCTGGCGTGATCCGAATCCTTCGGCATCCTGGTCGGACCGATACGTCGGCGACACACGCCCTTTGGATGTGGGTCGCCTTCGCCTTGGTGATCGGCAACTGGGGCGGGCTGTGGCATGCGCGGGCCTATCCCCTGTGGCCTACTCCTCGAGTCCTCGTCTGGGTCGCTGCAATGACCAGCCTCTATGCATTCTCGGCATTGGTTGTACCGGAGACGAGTTCGTCACGCCCGTTGAACCTCAGGCTTTTCCATGAGAGCGAGGGTCGAAAATACATCCTGGCGCATAACCTTTTCGCGCTGCTCGCGATTCCCGTCCTTCTGCTGGAGCATGCGCCGAATAGCGGGATCGACGACTTCCTTCCCGCAATCGTCGCGTTCGCATTGGGGACCGTCGCGTTCTTCACGCGGGGGCGGGTTCAGCTGATGACTTCTCTTCTGGTGGCGGTACTTGCCACTGCCTACATGGTCACCAAGACCAGCATAATTCCCTAGATGGCGAGATGACTGACCGACACGACAACAGCCGCCACATCCGCGCCCGGCGCGGGAGCGAGATCCAGGCAAAGAGCTGGGCCACCGAAGCGGCGGTCCGGATGCTGATGAACAACCTCGACGACGAGGTCGCCGAGGACCCGCAGAGCCTGGTCGTCTACGGCGGGATCGGCCGCGCCGCGCGCAATTGGCAATGTTACGACAAGATCGTCGAGACTCTGGAGCGGCTAGAGGAAGACCAGACGCTGCTCGTCCAGTCGGGCAAGCCCGTCGGCGTGTTCCGCACGCACAAGGATGCGCCGCGCGTGCTCCTCGCCAACTCGAACCTGGTGCCCAAATGGGCGAACTGGGAGGTATTCAACGAGCTCGATCGCGCCGGGCTCATGATGTACGGCCAGATGACCGCCGGCAGCTGGATCTACATCGGCACGCAGGGCATCGTCCAAGGCACTTACGAAACCTTCGCCGAGATGGGCCGGCAGCACTATGGCGGCGACCTCGCGGGCAAATGGATCTTGACGGCCGGCCTCGGTGGGATGGGTGGAGCGCAGCCCCTCGCCGCAGTCATGGCCGGCGCGCACTGCATCGCCATCGAAGTCCAGGAGAGCCGGATCGAGAAGCGGCTTGAGACGCGCTATCTCGACCGCCGCGCGACCGGCATCGACGAAGCGCTCGACATCATCGGCCGCGCGACCGAGCCGACCTGCGTGGGCGTGCTTGGCAATGCAGCGGAAATCCTGCCCGAGATGGTGAAGCGCGGGATCAGGCCGGACGCGCTCACCGACCAGACCAGCGCGCACGATCCGGCGAACGGCTACTGCCCCGCGGGCTGGACCGTCGCCAAATGGCAGGAGATGCGGGAGCGCGATCCGGCTGCGGTCGCCGAAGCGGCAAAGCTATCGATCGCTCAGCATGTCGAGGCAATGCTTGCCTACAAGGCGATGGGCGTCCCGACCTTCGACTACGGCAACAACATCCGGCAGGAAGCCAAGGACATGGGCGTCAGTCACGCCTTCGATTTCCCGGGCTTCGTTCCCGCCTACGTCCGCCCGCTCTTCTGCCGCGGGATCGGGCCGTTCCGCTGGGCGGCCCTCTCCGGCGATCCCGAGGACATCTACCGCACCGACGCGAAAGTGAAGGAGCTGATTCCGGAGGATCCGCACCTCCACCGCTGGCTCGACATGGCGCGCGAGCGGATCGCCTTCCAGGGCCTTCCGGCGCGCATCTGCTGGATCGGGCTCGGCCAGCGCCACCGCCTCGGCCTCGCCTTCAACGAGATGGTCGGGAACGGCGAGGTCTCTGCCCCCATCGTGATCGGCCGCGACCATCTCGACAGCGGCAGTGTCGCGTCGCCCAATCGCGAGACCGAAAGCATGCGCGACGGCAGCGACGCGGTGAGCGACTGGCCGCTCCTCAACGCGCTGCTCAATACCGCCAGCGGCGCGACCTGGGTTTCGTTCCATCACGGCGGCGGAGTCGGCATGGGCTATTCGCAGCACGCCGGCATGGTCATCGTCGCCGACGGCACCGCCGACGCGGCGCGCCGGCTCGAACGCGTGCTGTGGAACGACCCGGGCACCGGGGTGATGCGGCACGCGGACGCCGGCTATGAAATCGCGATCGATTGCGCGCATGAGCAGGGGCTGGATCTGCCGATGGTGAACGCGTGAAGCTCAACCCCGAAGCGATCGACCTCGGGACTCTGCGCCGGCTGTGGGACGGCGAAGCCGCATCGCTCGACGAGGCCTCGATGCAGCGCGTCGCGGCTTCCGCCGCTGCGATCGAACGGATCGTCGCGAGCGGCGAGACGGTTTACGGCGTCAACACCGGCTTCGGACTGCTCGCCAACACGCGCATTCCGAACGACCGCCTGGCCGAGCTCCAGTCCAAGCTCATCCTGTCGCACAGCGCGGGCCTCGGCGACCCGCTTCCGCGGCACGTCACGCGGCTGATGATCGTCTTGAAGCTGCTCGGCCTCGGCCGCGGGCACTCGGGCGTTCGCCCGCTCGTGATCGAGGCGCTCCAGCGCCTCCTCGACGCCGACGCGATGCCGCTCATTCCGTCCCAGGGAAGCGTCGGCGCCTCCGGCGATCTTGCGCCGCTCGCGCACTTGATCGCCGCGCTGATGGGCTACGGCTGGATGGACGTCGCTGGCGAACGGATGCCGTCGAAGGACGCGCTCGACCGCATCGGCCTGACAGAGCTCGAGCTCGGGCCCAAGGAAGGCCTGGCGCTGATCAACGGGACCCAGGCGAGCACGGCGCTGGCGCTCGACAGTCTGTTTGCGGGGGAGCGGGTGTTCGCGGCCGCCATCGCCGCCGGCGCCATGTCCGTCGATGCACTCAAGGGCAGCGCGAAGCCGTTTGACCCCCGTATCTCCGCACTCCGCGGCCAGCCCGGACAGGTTCGGGTCGCCGCTGCGATCCACGACCTGCTCGGGGGCAGCGAGATTCTCATCAGCCACGTCCAGTGCGACCGCGTGCAGGACCCCTACAGCTTCCGCTGCCAGCCCCAGGTGATGGGCGCCGCGCTCGACCTGCTCGACAATGCCGCGCGCACGCTGACCATCGAAGCCGCAGCGGTGACGGATAATCCGATCGTCTTCTCCGACGAAGATGCGGCGATTTCGGGCGGCAATTTCCATGCGCAGCCGGTCGCCTTCGTGGCCGACACGATCGCGATGGCGCTGTGTGAGGTCGGCTCGATTTCCGAGCGCCGCGTCAGCGTGCTGGTCGATCCGAAGATGAGCGGCCTGCCCGCCTTCCTGACCGAAGATTCGGGCGTCAATTCAGGTCTGATGATTCCGCAGGTCACCGCCGCGGCCCTGGTCAGCGAAAACAAGAGCCTCGCTTTTCCCGCCAGCGTCGATTCGATCCCTACGTCCGCCGGGCAGGAAGACCACGTCTCGATGGCGCCGATCGCCGCGCGCAAGGCCGGCCAGATCGCGCGCAACGCGGCCGGCGTGATCGCGGTCGAGCTGATGGCCGCTGCCGAAGGTATCGATTATCACGCGCCGCTCAAGACTTCGCCGAAGCTTCAACAGGTCCACGCCGCGGTGCGATCCCGCTCGCCCCACTTCGCCGCCGACCGTTACTGGGCCGACGAGATGAGCGTGCTTCAGTCGGCTGTGCTGAACGGAGATATCGGGGCGGTGCTGCTGCCGCTGCTCGGGGGCTAGCCGACCCGGTCCCAGTGCGTGGTCTTGCAGATGATTGCGAGGACGCATCCGCGCACGGCGAGGCGATCCGGATTGACCTGCTCGATCGTGCCGCGTGCGTTCATGTCGCGGCTGGCAACGAAGACGTCCGCCTTCCATCTGCCCGGTCCGGCAGGTTCGATATTGTCGATCACGCGCGCTCCGAGCAGGCGCGTGCCGCTACCGCGCTCCGCCTTCGACTGCTGTTGCGCGGACGCCTTGACGACCCGGCCGCACAACGTGGGCCCGCACGGTGCGATGACGATCTCCATCGCGCCGTTTTTCCAGCGGCCCTCGAGATTGCTCTTCCCCAGCGCCGACGCGGGGGCAAGGGCAATGGTAAGTCCTGCGCAAGCGAGGAAAAAGCGTTTCATTCTGCCCTCTTAGCAACCATTTGCGGCGAAAATGGTGCCTTCAGCTTGCCTCGCGATGAACGCTCCGGACGCTCAATCCGGCGCAGGCAGCGGCTCCTGCGTGCGGGTCCAGATCTGCGACCGGCAGAACAGGCCGGCAACGGCGCAGCCGGTGAGCCTGAGCTGGTTGTCGCCCAGCAGCTGCAGCCTGGCCGACACGTGGATGTTGTCGTCGGGAACGAACAGCTTTCCCACCCATGTCTTGCCTTTGGGCCTTACGTCGGTGAGCACGGTAGTGCCGACCACCTGGGAGGTGGTCTTCGCCACTTCGCGCCGTCCCCGCGCCGAAGCCCAGACGACCTTGCCGCAGAGCGCATTGCCGCACGGCGCGACGGCAATGATCGCGCTTCCGATCGGGTTCTTCCACAAGCCTTCGATCGGCGCGCGCTGCGTCGACTGTACCGCGGCGAGCGCGAGGATGAGTGGAACGAGGCTTGGCATGGCCGGACTGTTGCTTGGCCGATCTTACCGGCGAATGGCAACTCAGTGAAAATCCCTGCTCCTGGGAATGATCTGGACGTTGCGCGGGTGGCGGTTCTGCGGACGCCCCCAGCTTCCCGCATGATCCGCCTTTTCGAGGGTCGAGGGAAGCAGCGAATCGTCGCTCAGGCGGCTGAGGAAGGCAGTATGGTCCTCGAGCCGAGCGGCGACGACATGGATCACCTCGCTGTCGGGATCGCGTTGCACCACGCCATGCACCGCCATCAGCCGAGCGCCCATGACGATCTTGCGCTGCTTCTCGAACACGTGAGGCCAGACGACGAGGTTCGCGATTCCCGTCTCGTCCTCGATGGTGATGAACACGACGCCCTTCGACGTTCCGGGGCGCTGGCGGATCAGCACCACGCCGGCCATGGACAGACGCCTGCCATCCTTCAGCGACTTCAGCTGCTCGGCGGTGACGAATTTCTGCGCCGCATAATGACCGCGCAGGAAGTGCATCGGATGGGCTTTTAAGCTGAGGCGGATGGTCTGATAGTCGCTGATCACATGCTCGGCGAGCGGCATCGCCGGGAGCTGCGCCGGAGTCGCTTCCACGCCTTCGTCGCGCTCCTCGGCATAAGCGAACAGGGGCAGGTCCGGCGCAGCCTTGAGCGCGCGCGAGTCCCACAGCGCGGCGCGGCGGTCGAGCCCGATCGACCGAAACGCATCGGCAGCCGCCAAGCGCTGGACCGCATGGACCGGCACGCGCGCGCGTGACCTCAGCTCCTCGACGGTACGGTACGGGCGGCGTGCGACGACGCGGTCCGCAGCGTCGCGATGCAATCCGTCGACCTGGCGCAAGCCGAGGCGGAGCGCCATTTTCCCCTCCCTGCTTAGGGAGGGGTCAGGGGTGGGTAGCGTAGCGGCGGGCTCGATGCCCGACGCGGAGCTGCGCTCCGCACCCACCCTCAATCCCTCCCTTCCAGGGAGGGAAGGCTCGAGGGTACAATCCCAGTCGCTGTGGTTCACATCCACCTCGCGCACCTCGACTCCATGCTCGCGCGCGTCACGGACGATTTGCGCGGGGGCGTAGAAGCCCATCGGCTGCGAGTTCAGCAGCGCCGCTGCGAAGGCCGCGGGATATTTCCACCTCAGCCATGACGAAACGTAGACGAGGTGCGCGAAGCTCGCCGCGTGGCTTTCGGGAAAGCCATATTCGCCGAAGCCCTTGATCTGGTCGAAGCAGCGCTGCGCGAACGCTTCGTCATAGCCTCTGCTGACCATCCGCCCGACCATTTTGTCCTGCAGCTGCTCGATGTTCCCCTTCGAGCGGAAGGTCGCCATTGCCTTTCGCAGCTGATTAGCTTCCTCCGCGGTGAAGCGCGCCGCGTCGATCGCGATCTTCATCGCCTGCTCCTGGAAGATCGGCACGCCGAGCGTCCGGCCGAGGATCTTCTCCAGCTCGTCGGGCGGTCCATGCTCGGGCGAGGGGCAGGGGAAGGTGATCGGATCCTTGCCGCTGCGCCGCTTCAAATAGGGGTGGACCATGTCGCCCTGGATCGGCCCCGGCCGGACGATCGCGACCTCGATGACGAGGTCGTAGAAGCAGCGCGGCTTGAGGCGCGGAAGCATGTTCATCTGCGCCCGGCTTTCGACCTGGAACACGCCGAGCGAATCGCCGCGGCAGAGCATGTCATAGACCTCGGTCACCTCCTGCGGGATGGTCGCGAGGGTCCAGCGCTCGCCATGGTGCTGCTCGACGAGATTGAAGCATTTGCGGATGCAGGTCAGCATGCCGAGCGCGAGCACGTCGATCTTCAGGATGCCGAGCTCGTCGATGTCGTCCTTGTCCCATTCGATGAAGGTGCGGTCGTCCATCGCGCCGTTGCCGATCGGCACCGTCTCGGTCAGCGGCCGCTCGGTGAGGATGAAGCCGCCGACATGCTGCGACAAATGGCGCGGCATTCCGACCAGCTGCTCGGCGAGCTTGATCGTGCGCTTCAAATGCGGGTCGCTAAGGTCGAGCCCCGCGTCGTTCGCACGGCCTTCCTCGAGCTCGGCTTCCATATGGCCCCAGATGGTCGAGGCGAGTGCGCCGCACACGTCTTCGCTCAAACCCATCACCTTGCCGACTTCGCGGATCGCCGAGCGTGGGCGATAGTGGATCACCGTCGCCGCGATCCCGGCGCGGTCGCGGCCGTATTTCTCGTAGATGTGCTGGATCACCTCCTCGCGCCGTTCGTGCTCGAAATCGACGTCGATGTCGGGCGGCTCGCGCCGCTCCTCGGAGATGAAGCGCTCGAACAGAAGATCACTCGTGGCGGGGTCCACCGCGGTGATCCCGTGGCAATAGCAGACCGCGCTGTTCGCGGCCGAGCCGCGGCCCTGGCAGAGGATCGGCGGATCGAGCGAGCGCGCATAAGCGACGATGTCGTGGACGGTCAGGAAATAGCGCGCGAAATCGAGCTTCTCGATCAGCGGCAGCTCATATTCGAGCTGCTTGACGACCTTGTCGGGAATGCCGTCGGGCCAGCATTGCTGCGCACCGTCCCAGGTCAGCTGCTCGAGATATTGCTGCGGCGATTTCCCATCGGGCACGCTCTCCCTCGGATATTCGTAGCGCAGCTCGTCGAGACTGAAGTGCAGCGCATCGGCGAACTCCCGTGTCGCGACAATGGCGTGCGGCCAGCGCGCGAATAGCCGCGCCATCTCCGCCGGGGGCTTCAAATGCCGCTCGGCATTCGGGTTCAGCAGGTATCCCGCATTGGCGATGGTCGTCTTCTCGCGGATGCAGGTGACGACGTCCTGCAGCGGCCGCCGCTCGGGTGCGTGATAATGGACGTCGTTGGTCGCAAGGATCGTGCAGCCATGCCTCCTCGCGAGGCGGTCGAGCCTTTCGATCCGCGCACTGTCGCCGCCGCGATAGAGCCAGCTTGCCGCGACATGCCGAAGTGACGTCAAAGCGTCGCGAAGCCGTGGCAGATCGCCTTCGAACGCGTCCAGATCGTCCCGCGGCCAGGCGATGAAGGCAATACCCACGGCATGCGCCGCAACATCCTGCAGCGTCAGTTCGCATTCGCCCTTTTCCGCCCGCATCTTGCCGAGGCTGAGCAACCGCGAGAGGCGCCCATAACCGTCGCGGTCGACCGGATAAGCAAGCAGGCTCGGCGCGTCGGTGAGGTCGAGCCGGCAGCCGATCAGCGGCTTGAGGCCCGTGCATTTGCACGCGCTGTGCATCCTGACCACGCCGGCGAGCGTGTTGCGGTCGGCAATGCCGATCGCGTCATAGCCTTGCCCCAGTGCCGCCAGCACCAGCTCGATCGCGTCCGATGCGCCGCGCAGGAAGGAGAATGGCGAGGTGACGCCAAGCTCGACATAGGCCGACGGAGTCACCGGCGGCGGGGGCATGCCCTCGCGCGGCACCAGCTTCAGCCGCGAAAATCCGACCTTTTCAGGCATCAGCCGAAAAGCCCTTGGATGAACCAGTTCGGAGCGCCGCCGCGCCCGTCGCCTGCGAGGCCTTCGCGGAAGATCCAGTAGCGGCGGCCTTCACCGTCCTCGACCCGATAATAATCGCGCAGGCGAGCCGACGACGGCTGCCGCCACCATTCGGGGGCGATCCGTTCGGGCCCTTCGGCGCGCGCAATGTCGTGCACCGCGCGCCGCCACACGAACCGTCGCGGCATGCCTTCGGGCGTCGCGTAAATGACGTCGATCGCTTCGGGCCGGTCGAGGAGGCGCTGGGGCCTCGTTGCCGTCGTTGCGAGCGGAGCGAAGCAATCCAGATCACCGCGAGTGGATTGCTTCGTCGCTTTCCCTCCTCGCAATGACGACACTGCTGGGACCCATGAAAAAGCGCATTCCGGCACATGGCTTTCTTCCGCCCTCGGCCGTCTCACCCGCCTTGGGCCGAGCTTCACCGTCAGCCGGTCGACCAGCCGCGCCAGCTCGCGTTCGCCCGACGGCTCCTCGACCAGGCTCTCCTGCGCCGCGCCGAGTTCTTCGGTCCACTTGGCGGTCAGCGCGAAAGCGTCGAAGCCGAACTCGGGATCGAGCGCCGCCGCCTTGTCGGCGAGCAGGCGCGCCAGATGCTTGGGTTCGCGGCTGGCAATCGTCGTTGCAACCGATGCCACGGCGGTGCTGCCGTCGACCCGGTAGCCGGTCAGTGAGAGACGCCGCGCGCCGATATGCCGTTCCTGCAGCTGCCGGACGAGATCGGGAATCAGCCGCTCGAGCGCCTGCCCGGCTGCCTCGGGGTGCGTCGCCGGTTCCTCGAGCCGCACGAGCGCGCGCGGCGGCGGCTCGGCGGGCACGGCGGTCAGCGGCTCGGGCTTGCGCCCAAGCGCGCGATCGAGCGCATCGACCACGTCTTCCGCTCCCCGGAAGCGCCGCGCCAAGGCCAGCCGCGGCACGCCGAGCAGCGCCCCGATGGTCTTCAGCCCCAACCGCTCGAGCGTGCGGATCGTATCCGCATCGAGGCGAAGCGCCGAAACGTGCAGTGGCGCGAGCTTGGCCTCGGGATCATCACAGATGCAGGGCGCATGGTGCACCAGCGCCCACGCTGCCGCCGCGGTCGGTGCAATTGCCACGCGTGCCGTTAATCCGAAGTGGGCGAACCGCCGCTCGATATCGCGCACCAGCGCTTCTTCGCCGCCGAACAAATGCGCGACTCCACTGACGTCGAGGCGCAGCCCGTCGCCGTCGACCTCGACCAAAGGCGACCATCGCCCGGCCCACCGCGCGAGCCGCCACACCAGTGCGGCGTCGCCCTCGGGATCGGCCGCAACCGCGACCAGGCCCGGATCGAGCGCGCGCGCGTCGGTCAGGCGCGCTCCGGCGCGTGCGCCGCGCTCGGCGGCGGCCTTGGTGACGGCATGGATGACCGGGCCGTGCGTCCCTTCGACGGTGAGGACGACCGGCGCGTCAGGCGCTGAGGCGCTCGAC
>DATNFJ010000073.1:0-23313 GCA_035606455.1 Sphingomicrobium sp. | reverse complement strand
CACCAATCCTCCACCCGGTTCGGCACGAGCAGATTGAGCAGGGCGAAGTTGGACCGGTGGCTCAGCGTCCCGTCCGCCTCGATGGTGAACTTGAGGATGCAATTGCCGACGGTCTCGTCGACGTAGAGCGTCTTCTGGTCGCGTGAGACGCCCACACCATTGGCGTAGTTGAGGTCGTTCGCGACCTGCACCCATTGGTCGCTTCCGGGCGCAAGATAGAGCACCCGCCCGGCGACTTCGCTCGGCTTGCCGTTATAAGGGCCGAACACCGTCGCGTAGGCGCCCCCATTCGCGGCAACGACGATATCGTTGATACCTCCCGCGAACGGGCGTCCGCGATCGTCCTTGTCCCAGCGGCGCAATTCCTTGCCGGTCATGTCGAGTTCGATGACCGAGCCTTGCTCGTCGGTGCAGGCGAGGAGGAATGTCCTGCGCGCGGTCAGCGCGAGTCCATTGTGCCCGCAATTCGGCGCTCGGTTGATGACCGTGACCGCCTTGCCGTCCCACTTCGACAGCGTTCCTGAAACCCAGCCGACGAAATAGAGATTGCCGTCGACATAGAGCGGCCCTTCCGGACCGAGAACGTTGCTGACGATAACCGATTCCTCGGGCGGCCGAGAGATGCACGACTGTGCCGCGGCCAGTGCGAGGATGGCGATCAACTTTCGCATCAAAATTCGAACTTCATTTGGCGGCATGCCGAAGGCGTGAACCGGTATTCGGCAAAAAGCTTCTCGGGCTTGCCCGGCGCCTGTTCGACGATCGTCCAGCGCCAGCCCCTGCCCGATCGGCTGAAGCGGTTGGCGTAGACGGCGTCCGGAAATCGATAATCGAGCGCAAACCCGTCGGCCGTGACCGCGCCGAGGCCGAGCGATGGCTGGTAGAGGCCGCCGAACGTGTCCATCCAGAACGACCCGACCTCACCGGGTTTCTCACCCGCTCCGTAGTTGATCGCAGCCTCGTACGGCTGCGCTGGCGGCACCGAGCGCAAGTGCAAGGTGAAGTAGCGCCGGCCGAGGTGCCACTCGCCACGCGCGACCGAGGTCGCATCCTTGCCCCGCACCTCGCCGGAGACCCTCCAGCACCCTTCGAGGCCGCCGACCGCGGCGGGAACCATATTGCCGGTCGATGCAGCGGTCGCGAGAAGCAGAAATCCGATCATGAACACCCCCGTAGCACCGGACGCCATAGCTGCTTTCGCGGACAGACTCGACAGCGGCGACAACAGCATTACGCTGATCGCATGCTCAAGCTCGCTCCCGCGCTTCTCGCGCTTGTCGCTTTCCCCGCTGCCGCCCAGCCCCTTTCCCCGGCCGAGGTTTCCCAGATCGACAAGCTGGTCGCCAAGACCCTCGCCGACACCGGCGTACCGTCGACCGAAATCGCGATCGTGCGCGATGGGCAGATCGTCTTCGACAAGGCGTACGGAAAGGCCAACGAGGGCCTCCCTGCCCGGCCCGACCTGCCCTACCAGATCGCGTCCAATTCGAAGCAGTTCACCGCAATGGCGATCCTGCTGCTGCGCGACGAGGGCAAGCTCAGCCTCGACGACCCCGTGTCCAAATACATCCCGGGGATAACCGAGGGCGACAGGATCACCATCCGTGAGATCTTGAGCCACACTTCCGGCCTGCAGGACTTCTGGCCGCAGGATTACCTCTTCTCGGACATGACGGTGCCGACCACGCCGCAGCACATCGTCGACAAGTGGGCGAAGAAGCCGCTCGACTTCCAACCGGGAACGCGGTGGCAGTACAGCAATACCGGCTATGTCGTCGCCGGAATGATCGCCGAGAAGGTCAGCGGCGAGCCTTTGCTCTCCTTCCTCCAGCAGCACATCTTTCAGCCCTTGGGAATGCACGCGCTCGACCAGGACAACACCAACACACCGGCTTTTCCGGCCGGCTACCACCGCTATGCGCTGGGCCCGGTGCGCGTCGTCCAGCCCCCCGCGCGGGGCTGGCTTTACGCCGCGGGCGAGCTGTCGATGAGCGCGGCGGATCTTGCGAAGTGGGACATCGCCCGGATGAACCGCGCCGTGATTCCCGCGCACGATTGGGTGGAGCAGGAAACGCCCGTACTCCGCACCGACGGACGCACCAACGGCTACGGCCTCGGGGTCATCAACGCTTACCAGCGCGAGCGGCATGTCATCGCGCACACGGGCGAAGCCGTCGGTTTTCTCACCGACAACACCGTCTATCCCGATAGCAAGGACGCGATCGTCGTCTTCACGAACGCGGACTTCAGCGGCGCGATGGGTACGATCACCGAGGGGATCGAGAAGATCGTCCTCAACAGCCCCGAGCCGGCGCTCGCCGGCGAAGGCGACCGTGTCGCGGACGTCCGCTCGACCTATGACATGCTGGTCAGCGGGAGGCTCGACCGATCGAAGTTCACGGCCAATTTGAATTTCTATTTCGATCCGACCGTGCTCGGCGACTATCGCTCCAGCCTGGCGCCGCTCGGCGCGCCGACCTCGATCGAGATGTTGGGCCAGCCCCGCCTTCGCGGCGGGTTCGTCAACCGCAACTACACCATCCACTATGCCGGCGGGAAAAAACTGACGCTCGTGACTTATGCCGAGCCAGGATCCACTGGCCGCTGGGAGCAGTTCATCATCATGCCCGAGTGAGCCCTCGAGCGCCTCACCGCTGCCAGACAACCGTTAGTCGCCGGTCCGGCTCTTCTGTCATCGGCCGTCCACCCGCAAGCGTCATCCAGGCGGCGCGAGGAGCGGATGAGAGCGGAGACATAGGTGGACATCAATTATCTGTTCCTTCGGCAGCAGACCGAAAGAAGCCGCGCGGCGACAGCGACGTCGGAGGTCGCGCGCAAGATCCACGAGCAACTCGCCAATCAATACGAACGGCTGATCGAGGACGCGACCCGCGGCCGAGTGAGCTTCGTACGGCCTATTCTGGAGGAGCCAACCGCGCGCAGCGACTGACCGCCCGCCGAACCCTCGTTCGCGCCTTCGCGTGAGGCGAATTCGCCGCTAGAGCGCGGCCCATGACCGACTTCGCTTCGCTCCTCGTCCCCGACCGCGGCCAGAAGGCGCGGCCGATTCATCTCGTCGACACGAACGGCTTTCCAGCGTGGCTCAAGAGGCGAACCGCCGAAGACCGCGCGTTGATCGAGGCGCAGCGCTTCGACGGCAAGAGCGCGGGAAGGTTCGTCATCCTTCCGCGCGGAAGCGAGTTCGAGGTGGCCGCGGCGGTCGGAAAGGCGGACTCGCTTTCGCCCTGGTGCCTTGCCGCGCTCGCCGAGAAGCTTCCCGAGGGAACCTACAAGATCGAGGGTGGCGAACCGGGGAGCGCCGCGCTTGGATGGCTACTCGCTCAGCACCGCTTCGATTCTTATCGGTCCAGGAAAGAGGACGCCGAGCGCGGCCCACGCGTTCTCGTCACCGGCGAGGCGGCGAGAATCGACGAGGCGGTGCGCCTCGCCGAAGCCACCGCGCTGGTCCGCGATCTCGTCAACACGCCCGCCGCCGACATGGGCCCGGCAGAGCTCGAGCAAGCGGTCGCGGAGCTGGCAAAGCGCTCGGGCGGCCATTTGCGCGTGACCTCGGGAGCGGAGCTCGCCGAAGGCTGCCCGCTCATCGCCGCTGTCGGGGCGGCGGCAACGCCTGAACGTGCGCCGCGCCTTATCGAGCTCGAATGGGGCAAGGGCGAGCACCCGCGCATCGCCATCGTCGGCAAGGGCGTAGCCTTCGACAGCGGCGGCCTCGATCTCAAGCAGCCCGCGTGGATGCGGATCATGAAGAAGGACATGGGCGGCGCGGCCCATGCGCTGGCGCTTGCCCGGCTGATCACCGGCGCCAGGCTTCCGGTGCGTCTTCACCTGCTCATCCCGGCGGTCGAGAACGCCGTTTCCGGCGCCGCTTACCGTCCCGGCGACGTTGTCAGGTCGCGCAAGGGGCTGTTCGTGGAGGTGGACAATACGGACGCCGAAGGACGGCTGATCCTCGCGGACGCGCTCGCCAAGGCAGCCGAAGGAGAGCCCGAGCTGATCGTCGATTTCGCGACCCTCACCGGGGCTGCGCGCACGGCGCTGGGCCCGGACCTCCCCGCGACCTTCGTCAATCGCGACGACCTCGCCGATGAGTTGGAGAGCGCAGCGCGCAATGTTGACGATCCGCTGTGGCGACTGCCGCTGTGGGACCCGTATGACGAGGACCTGAAGAGCAGCATCGCCGACCTCGCCAACACTTCGGGGAATGCGATGGCGGGCGCGATTTATGCCGCCTTGTTCCTCAGGCGCTTCGTGCCCGGCGAAATTCCCTGGGCGCACCTCGATACCTGGGCGTGGCGAGACCCCGGAAAACCCGGACGTCCCAAGGGCGGCGATGCCCTCGGATTACGCGCCGTTTTCGCGATGCTCGAGCAGCGTTACCTGCGAAGCTGATCGTATCATTAGCGAAAATTCCCGCCTTTTCGGGGCATTGCCCTGCAACATTTCGCGTCCTTACCGGTTTATCTCGCTGCTACACGGCACGAGTACGGAGAGTGGCGGCAATGAGCGAAGTTTCGCTAACCGGGTGGATGAAGGCGCTGATCGCCTATGTCCGTTCCGGCGAGCCGGACCTCACCAATCGGCAGATGGCTTTGCTGATGCTGGTTTATCTGACACCCGGACCGCATACGGTCCGCGGCCTCGCGCGTGTGCTCGGGGTCTCGAAACCGGTCGTCACTCGCGCCTTGAATACGCTCGGCGCGCTCGGCTATCTCCGCCGCGAGAGAGATCAGGACGACCGGCGCAATGTCTTCGTCGTCCGAACGAACAGCGGGGCCGAATTTCTTGAAGGGTTCAAGCGCAACCTCCGCGAGGGCGACAGCGGCTCCGCGGCCCACCGGCCGATCATCGGGCAGGCCCCCGCATACGCCCACCAGCGCTGAGGAGTTCGCGCTCACCGGCCCGTCAGACCCGCCGGACCCTTCATTCAATGCCTATCGCAGGGACCTGGCCGACGTCGCGCTCGCCGGACGGGTGATCGCATCGCATTATGCGCAAGCGGCCGGGCGGCGGCTCAGCGCGTCGGCGACCTTGCGGTGCGCGCCCTCGGCCGATGCGCAGGCCGTGGAGGAACTCCGGGCGGGCGCGCCGTTCCAGATGCTCGACGAAAGCCTTGGCTGGGCCTGGGGCTATGGCGGCGCCGATCGCCGCGTCGGCTATGTGCCGAGCGCCTCGCTCACTCGTCAGCGAAGCACGGCGGTTTGTAGCCAGACCAAAGTGTAGAGGCTGCTCACCGAGAGCAGCACCAGCACCGCGATGATGGCCCAATCGCGCGCCGGCCATTTCGGCCGCCGTGCTGGGAACAACAGCCACCCCGACAGCGCGCACAGCACAAGCGTTCCGATCGCACCACCCCTCATGAATGTCACGACGGTCGTCTTCACATGCTCGGTGCCCTTGGCGACGACGTCCCCGTGCGGGCTCATCATCAGGCTCACGCCCGCGTTGATGATCGCGGCGAGCAAAATCAGCGCGCCCATGAACATCCGGCCGCGGCCGATCCCGCGATTTCTCACATCTGCCCCCGCTGGCGGCGGATGGCGTACCATTTGGCGACGTTGGCGTTCTGCTCGGCAAGGGTGTCCGCGAATACGTGGCCGCCAGTGCCGTCGGCGACGAAATAGAGCGCCTTGGTGTTGGCGGGATGAAGCACCGCCTCGATGCTCGCCTTGCCCGGATTGGCGATCGGCCCCGGTGGAAGACCGGGGTTGCGGTAGGTGTTGTACGGATTGTCGGAGTCGAGCTCCGATTTCAGGATCCGGCGTCCGAGCGGCTTTCCCTTGGTCACGGGGTAGATAACGGTCGGATCGGCGTCGAGCTTCATGCCGATTTTCAAGCGGTTGCAATAGACTCCGGCGACCATCGCTCGCTCCGACGCCTTCGCCGTCTCTTTCTCAACGATCGAGGCGAGGATGATCGCCTGTTCCGCGGTCGCCAACGGGCAGTCCGTGCTCCGCTTCGGCCAGAGCTGCGCGACCGCCTTGGTCATCGCGGCCTGCATCCGCCTCACGAGCGCGGCGCGCGTCTCGCCGCGCTGATAGCCGTAGCTGTCCGGAAGGACCGACCCTTCGGGGATGGCGGGCAGCGGACCGGCCAGGTACGGGTTCGACGCGAGCTTCTCGTCCAAAACGATCGACGGCATTCCCTCGGTGACGGTGACCAGCCGGAGCAGCGGCTTGCCGTGCTGCAGGAGGTCGAGGATCGACGCGCCACCCATACCCCTCGGGATTTCGAATTCGCCCGCCTGGATGGGATCATGGGACCCGAACAGCCGGACCATGACGTAATAGGTCCGCGCGGTCCCGGGGATCGCGCCTTCCCTGGCGAGCTGACGGGACAGTGCGCCCAGCGTCGTGCCTTCCTTGACGATGATATCGTGCGGCCCCCGCCGGGGCCCGGGCGCCCACCACAAGGCGTAGATGACAATGATCGCGGCAAGGACCAGCCCCGCCGCGATCAGTGCGAGCCGCCTCACACGGCCTTCATGACCAGGCTGGCGTTGGTGCCGCCGAAGCCGAAGCTGTTGTTGAGCACCGCGCGGACCTTTCGCTCCTTCGCCTTGTGCGGCACGAGGTCGACGCCCTCGGTTCCCTCGCTCGGATTGTCGAGGTTGAGCGTCGGGGGCACGATCTGGTCGCGCATGGCGAGGATGCAGAAAATGCTCTCGACCGCCCCGGCGCCGCCCAGCAAATGGCCGATCGCCGATTTGGTCGAACTCATCGACAGGGAGCCGATGGCATTTCCGAACAGCCGCCGGACCGCCCCGAGCTCGAGCTCGTCGCCGAGCGGCGTCGAAGTGCCATGGGCGTTGATATAGTCGATGTCGGACGGCTGCAGCCCGGACTTTCTCAGCGCCATTTCCATCGACCGGTAGGCGCCCCCGCCTTCGGGGTGCGGCGCGGTCACATGATAGGCGTCGCCAGAGAGGCCGTAGCCGATCACCTCGGCATAGATTTTCGCGCCGCGGGTCTTCGCATGCTCATATTCCTCGAGCACGACGACGCCTGATCCCTCGCCCATGACGAAGCCGTCGCGGTCCTTGTCGTACGGGCGGCTCGCCTTTTCGGGCTGGTCGTTGAAATTGGTGCTAAGCGCGCGCGCCTGGGCGAAGCCCGCGATCCCGATCGGGCAGATGGTCGCCTCCGCCCCGCCGGCTAGCATGATGTCGGCGTCGCCGTCGCGGATCATCCGCGCCGCATCGCCGATCGAATGGGCGCCGGTCGAGCAAGCGGTCACCACCGCATGGTTGGGGCCCATCAGCCCGTATTTTATGGAGACCTGGCCCGAGATGAGGTTGATCAGCCGTCCATGCACGAAATGCGGGCTCACTCGGCCCGGGCCGTTTTCGTGAAGGTTGACGCTTTCCTTTTCGATTCCCGGAAGCCCGCCTATTCCGGAGCCGATCGACACTCCGGCGCGAAGCCGCGTCGCTCCGTCCATGTCGGTCAGGCCGGCGTCCTCGATCGCCTGACCCGCCGCGTCGATTCCGTAAATGATGAAGGGATCGACCTGCCGCTGCGTCTTGTGATCGACGCGTATTGACGGGTCGAAGCCATATTCGTGGTCGGCCGGCTTCACCTCGCACGCGATGCGGCATTTCTGGTCGCTGGCATCGAAATGGGTGATCGGCCCCGCGCCGCTCTTTGACGCGAGGATGTTTTTCCAGCTGGTCTCGACGTCGCCGCCGAGCGGCGTAACCAGACCCAAACCTGTCACGACGACACGGCGCATGTCAGTCACTCCAAAGAGAACAGGCCCAAACCCGTTCGGGCTGAGCCTGTCGAAGCCCTGATTTGCCTACAACGCCTGCCACGGAAAAAGGCAGCCCTTCGACGAGCTCAGGGCGAACGTTATTGAGCCGATCAGCCCTTATTCTGGTCGATATAATCGATCGCGTCGCGGACGGTGGTGATCTTTTCCGCGGCGTCGTCGGGAATCTCGACCCCGAACTCCTCTTCGAAAGCCATCACCAGCTCGACGATGTCCAGGCTGTCTGCGCCGAGATCGTCGATGAAGCTCGCATCTTCGGTCACTTTGTCCGGCTCGACGCCGAGATGTTCGACAACGATCTTCTTCACCCGATCGGCAGTCTCGCTCATGGGAATGCTTCCTCCGTTTGGCTTTTGCCGCAGCCCTAGCGATGCGGTTCGCAGGCGGCAAGAGCATGGACCTGCCGCCCTCTGCAGCGTTTAAGGCGGGGCATGCCGTCGCGTCCGCTCACAGCAGGCGAAATCGCTCTCGCCAGCTCAATCTTCGGCGATGCGATCAATTATTCGAAGGTTCGGCTGGTGAAGGGCAAATGGTGGCCCCTCCAGCCGCGCAACGCGGCCATGGCCCCGAACGGAAATATCTATTTCCACCCGACCGCCGGCGGATGGTCCGAGGATTTCGCCAACGAGCCGGTGATGCGCCAGGGATTCTTCATCCACGAAATGACCCATGTCTGGCAGGCGCAGAAGGGCGGCCGCCTATACCTTCCGCTCATGCGCCATCCCTTGTGCCGCTATCGCTATGAACTGAAGCCGGGAAAGCCGTTCGTCCGCTATGGAATCGAGCAGCAGGCGGAGATCGTCCGCCACCGATTTCTTGCCGATCGCGGTCTTTCAACGACGAGCCCTCCGCCGCGCGAGCTCCTTCCCTTCGCCTGAGCGTCAATCCGCGATAGGTCATGGTGATGGGAACGCATGTGGCAGTCATCGGCGCCGGAGTGTTCGGTGCGTGGACGGCGCATCAGCTCATGGAGGCAGGTCACCAGGTCACGCTGATCGACGCATTTGGCCCCGCCCACAGCCGAGCCTCTTCCGGCGGTGAATCGCGTCTGATCCGAGCGGCTTACGGCAGCGACGCGATCTATACTCGAATGGCGCTGGATTCGCTTCCACAGTGGAAAGCGCTGAGCGATGCCGCCGGGCTGCCGATATTCATCCCATGCGGAATCCTGTTCTTCTTCCCGGCGGAGGAGCCTTACGCCCGCGATACGATCGCCGCGCATCGGCAGATCGGCCTCCCGACCAAGGTCCTTACGCAAGCCGAGTTGACCAGCGCTTTTCCGATGTTCGACTTCGACGGCATTCGAACCGGTATTTACGAACCGACCTTCGGAGCGCTGATGGCGAGGCGCTCTGTCCAGCTCCTCGTACAGAATTTGATTCGCGCCGGGGGCAACTATCTGACCGGTGCCGCACAGCCACCAGCTTCCTCGGGGCAGGACCTCACCGAGCTCCTTCTGGAATCTGGTACGAAGATCGCGGCGGATCATTTCATCTTCGCACTCGGCCCTTGGCTTCCGAAGATGTTCCCGGAGGTCATCGGTGCAAGGATCCGCGTCACCCGGCAGGAAGTGTTCTATTTCGCGGCGCCGCCGGGCGAGCAGCGATTCCTGCCTGCTGCCATGCCCGGCTGGGCCGACTTCAATGGCGGTGACATGTTCTACGGATTTCCCGATCTCGAGGGACGCGGCGTCAAGTTCGCTCACGATGTCCATGGCGCCGAGGTCGATCCGGATACCCAGAATCGACAGGCAAGCGCGGAGTCGGTCGACGAGATCATTGCCTACCGGGATCGCCGCTTCCCTCTCCTCAAGGGCGCGCCTCTCACCGGTTTTGAAGTTTGCCAATATGAGAATAGCTCGAACGGCGACTTTCTGATCGACTTTCACCCGCGCTGGAAGAACGTCCTGCTGGTCGGCGGCGGTTCGGGGCACGGGTTCAAGCACGGGCCGGAGGTCGGCCGCTATGCAGCGGGGCGCCTTCTGCGCTCAGTCGAGCCGGAACCCCGCTTCAGTCTCGCGACCAAGAGCGAGACACATCGCCGGGAGGTCCATTAGTCCGGCTTTTTCGCGACCGCGACCAGCGCCGGCCGGAGCAGACGATCCTTCATCGTGTAGCCCGGCTGCATTTCCTCGACGATTGTGCCGGGTTCCGCTTCCTCGGTCGGAATTTCGAGCATCGCCTGGTGGCGATGAGGGTCGAGCGCTTCGCCGACCGACTTCACCCGGCTGATCCCGTTGCGCGCGAACACGGCGTCGAGCTCGCGCGAGGTTGCCTCGATTCCGGCGAGGAACTGGCTCGCCGTCTTGTCGGCCCTCAAATCTTCGCCCACGGCCGCGAGGGCGCGATCGAGATGGTCCTTGATCGCCAGCATGTCGCGCGCAAAGCCAGCCGCGGCATAGCTTGTCGCCTGCTGAAGCTCCTGCTCCAGCCGGCGGCGCACGTTCTGGGTCTCGGCCGCGGCGTAGAGCGCGTTCGACCGCGCCTCCTCGAGCTGCTTCTCGAGCTCGGCGACATGGTCGTGCTCGGCGACCTCGGGCGCTTCGTCCGCGGTCTCCTTGCGAAGCTCCTCGGCTTCGTCGTGCAGCTGCTCTTCGTCCTTGGTCGCTTCGGTCATGCCATCAGTCTCGTCAGTGCTTTTGCGGTGAAATCCACCATGGGAACCACGCGGGCATAGTTCAACCGCGTCGGCCCGATGACCCCGACAACGCCGACCACCTCGCCCTTGCTCCCGTGATAGGGCGCGGCGATCACCGACGAGCCGGAAAGCGCGAACATCCGGTTCTCAGCGCCGATGAAGATCCGGCAGCCCGGCGCATCGCGCGCCCCCTCCAGAAGGCGCACGATTTCCTGGGCCTCCTCGAGCTCGTCGAGAAGGCTCCGCACCCGCTCCAGGTCCTCGGCGGCCGTGGCGTCGAGCAGGTTCGCCTGCCCGCGCACGATCAGCACCGGCCGCCTAGCGTGATCCTGCGACCAGGCGGCAAGGCCCGACGCGATCAATTCGGCCGCGGCGGCGTCGACCAGCTCCTTGCGCTCGCGGATTTCCGCCCTGAGGCGCGCCTCGGCCTCGCCGAGCGTAAGCCCGGCGAGCCGCGCGTTGATGAAGTTGCTGACCTCCGTCAGAGCATGAGCGCTGGTCCCGCCGTCGAGCGAGACGACCCGGTTCTCGACGCTTCCGTCGGCGCCGACCAGCACCGCAAGCGCTCGCCGCGGACTCAGCGGCACGAAGCTCAGCTGCTTGAGCACCAGCTCGCGCTTCGGCGCCAGCACTACGCCCGCGGCCTGGCTGAGCCCCGATAGCGCCGCCGAAGCGGCCGCAAGAGCGTCCTCGATCGGCTGGTCGCGCACGATCTTGCGTTCGATCTCGCGCTTTTCCCGCGGATCGGGCACCGATGCCTGCATGATCCCGTCGACGAACAGGCGAAGACCGCTGTCAGTGGGGATTCGCCCTGCGGAGGTGTGAGGGTGTGTGAGCAGCCCCCGCTCCTCCAGTTCCTGCATCACGCCGCGGATTGAAGCGGGCGAAAGGTTGATTGAACCGGCAAGGACCTTCGAGCCGATCGGATGCCCGCGTTCGAGATAGGACTCGACCACGAGCCCGAAAATCTCGCGCATTCGGTCCGTAAGTTCCCCGATCGGTTGGGTCATGGGCATGCATCTAGGATTGGGCGCCCTGCCGGTCTAGGGACAGCCCCGCACCAGTATCAGGAGAATGCCCGAATGCGCCCGTCCGGACGCGCCGCCGACCAGATGCGAGAATTGAGGTTCGAGCCCGGCTTCACCCGTCATGCGGAGGGCTCGTGCCTCGTCAGCTTCGGCGACACGCGCGTGCTGTGCACCGCGAGCGTCGAGGACAAGGTGCCGCCGTTCCTCCGCGGCAAAGGCCAGGGGTGGGTCACCGCTGAATATGGGATGCTCCCCCGAGCTACTCACACCCGGGGCAACCGCGAGGCAGCTAAGGGCAAGCAGTCAGGGCGGACTCAAGAAATTCAGCGGCTGATCGGCCGCTCCCTCCGCGCCGTCGTCGACCTGCCGAAGCTCGGCGAGCGGCAGATCATCGTCGATTGCGACGTGATCCAGGCCGATGGCGGAACGCGCACCGCGTCGATCTCCGGCGGCTGGGTCGCACTCCGCATCGCGATCGACAAGCTGCTTGAATCCAAGGCGCTTTCGGCCGATCCGATCCGCACTCAGGTGGCGGCGGTGAGCTGCGGTTTCCACAACGGCACCGCGGTCCTCGACCTAGATTATGACGAGGACAGCCAGGCCGGCTGCGACGGCAATTTCGTGCTCACGGCCGACGGGCTGGTCGTGGAAGCGCAGGTCACCGCGGAAGGCGAATGCTATGACGAAGAAGGGCTTCTGCGCCTCCTCCGCCTCGCCCGCATCGGCTGCTCGGAGATTTTCGCGGCACAATTGAAAGCGGCTTCGAAATGAGGCCCACCGGCGACAAACTGGTCATCGCCACCCACAATGCCGGAAAGCTGCGCGAAATCGCCGCCCTGGTTGCGCCGCTTGGAATCTCCACCGTCGGCGCCGAAGAGCTCGGCCTGCCGGAGCCGGAAGAGATCGGCAACAGCTTCGCCGACAATGCCGATTTGAAAGCGCGGGCAGCTGCGGATCTTGCCGGCCTTCCGGCGCTCGCCGACGATAGCGGTCTTTGCGTCGATGCGCTGCATGGCCGGCCCGGCATTTTCTCGGCGCGCTGGGCCGAGGACATGGACGGCAAGCGCGACTGGATGCGGGCGATGGAGCGCGTGTGGCGCGAAGTGCAGGCGGAAGAGCCCGATGAAGATGCGCCCGCGGCGCACTTCGCCTGTTCGCTAGCCATAGCCTGGCCGAATGACGGACAGACCGAGACCTTCGATGGCCGAGTCGACGGCATTCTTGTGTGGCCGCCGCGCGGCGACAAAGGCTTCGGCTACGATCCCATGTTCATACCCGTCGGCTACGAGGAAACATTCGGCGAGCTCGATCCCGAGCTCAAACATTCGATTAGTCACCGCGCCGACGCATTCCGCAAGCTTCTGGCGGCGCTCAACGAATGAGCCGCGAGCCGCTCGCGCTTTATGTCCACTGGCCGTTTTGCGTCAGCAAATGCCCCTATTGTGACTTCAACAGCCATGTCCGCTCGTCGATCGACCAGGACACGTGGCGAGAGGCGCTGCTCGCCGACCTCAAGCATGAAGCGGCGCTCCTTGCGGATCGAAGGCTGACCTCAATCTTCTTCGGGGGCGGCACGCCTTCGCTGATGGAGCCGGCGACGGTGGAAGCGATCATCCGTGCTGCCACCGATTATTGGCAACCCGCGAACGATATCGAGATCACCCTCGAGGCTAATCCCAATTCCGTCGAGGCGGCGCGCTTCGCCGATCTTGCCTCGGCCGGGGTCAACCGCCTCTCGCTCGGCCTTCAGAGCTTCGACGACAAGGCTCTGCAATTCCTCGGACGGGCACATTCCTCGAGCGACGGATTTCGGGCCCTGGAAATTGCGCAGAGGAACTTCCGCCGCGCCAGCTTCGACCTCATCTACGCGCTCCCAGGCGATACCGAGGCGAGCTGGTCGGCATCGCTCGGCCAGGCGCTCGCGCTCGGAACCACACATCTTTCGCTCTACCAGCTCACCATCGAGCCGGGCACGCGCTTCGCCGCGATGGTCCGCCGCCGCGAATTTGAGCCGCTCGGCCCGGATGCTGCGGCCGGCCTTTACGAGCTTACGGACGCCATGACGTCAGCCGCCGGAATACCTGCCTACGAGATCAGCAATCATGCGCGCGGCGGACAGGAAAGTCGGCACAACCTGACCTACTGGCGTTACGGCGACTACGCCGGCATCGGTCCCGGCGCGCACGGCCGCCGCCTCGGCATGCGCACCGTTCGCCACCGCAAGCCGGAGAATTTCCTTTCCTGCGTCAGCCACCACGGCCACGGAATCGCCGAGGAAGCGGCGCTTTCGGCAGTGGAGGCGGCCGACGAAATGCTGGTCATGGGTCTGCGCCTCAGCGAAGGGGTGGATGCCGGCGCCATTGCCGACCGGTTCGGCTTCGAGTCGGTCGCCGACTGGGATCGGGTCGAGCGGCTCGTCGGCTCAGGTCATATCGTGCGTAACGGCACGCACATCAGGCTCACCTCCGCCGGACGGCTGTTGCTCGACCACATCCTCGGCGAGATCGCCGCCGTGCAGCCTAGAGCTTTGGCGGTTGCGAGCTAGCCGGCTTGGCTGGCGCAGCGGCCGGCGTTGCCGGCGGAGTTGCCACCGCTGTCGGCTTTGGCGCGTTCTGGGTGATCATGAACTTGTAGTTGTCCGCAGGCGTCGAGACGTAATCGTCGATCGTCATCTCGGCGTCGTCCGCTGCCGCCTTCTTGCCCATCCCGTTCTTCAGACGGAAGGCGACCAGCGCATCCTTCAGCGCCCCCATCTGGACGGTGCAGGCGTTGCGCAGGTAGGTTTCGATCGTGTCCGCGCCGACTTTGTCGCTTACCGCTTTCGCCGCGGCATCGTGAAGACAGCCGCGGAATGCTGTCGTCGGTGCGGCGATCGATGCCTGAAGTGCCGCGAGCGTAAGCGCGGAAGCCCCCAATAATGCGATCATCGTTCCTCTCCCAGGTCCCGATGAGAAGTCGGCACGATGACTCTTTTCCGATTGAATTGGAAGAGGTTAATCGAGTCCCATGAGCGAGAGTCTCGCGCCCGGCCTGCACATCGTCGCAACGCCGCTCGGCAATCTCGGCGATCTCTCGCCGCGCGCCGCCGACACGCTGCGCTTTGCCGACCGGATCCTCGCCGAAGATACTCGGGTCACCGCAAAACTGCTCCGGCACATCGGCGCGAAAGTTCCCATGAGCCGCTACGACGACCATTCCAGCGACGAGGACCGACAGCGGATCGTCGCCCAGCTCGACGAGCAGGCCCTCGCGCTGGTGAGCGATGCGGGAACGCCGCTTATCTCCGATCCCGGCTACAAGCTGGTGCGCGCCGCCAGAGCCGCTGGACGCGCCGTGCACACGGTCCCAGGCCCGAGCGCCGCGATCGCCGCTTTGACGCTTGCGGGCCTTCCCACAGACCGTTTCCTGTTCCTCGGCTTCCTTCCCGCCAAGGCCAAGGCCCGCGCAGATGCCATCGCCGAGGTGGCGGCGGTTGCCGCGACGCTCGTGCTTTACGAGAGCGGGCCGCGGCTCGGTGCGACACTCGCAGCCATGGCGGAGCAACTCGGGCGCCGCGAAGCCGCCGTCGCGCGGGAGATCAGCAAGCTCCACGAAGAATGCGTCACCGGAATCCTTCCGGATCTGGCCGTCCGCTATGCCGACGCCGCGCCCAAAGGCGAAATCGTCGTCGTGGTTGCTCCGCCGGTCGAATCCGCCTTCGCCAGCGACGAGGATCTTGATGCCGCGCTGGACGAGGCCCTATCGCGGCTCTCTCCGTCGCGAGCAGCGGCCGAAGTCGCCGAGCGGCTCAAAATTCCCCGCAAGCGCGCCTACGCCCGCGCGCTCGAGCGCTCCAAATGAACCGGGAGGCGGCGGAAAAGCGCGGCCGCGGCGCCGAAACTCTCGCCTGCTGGTACCTCCGCCTCAAGGGCTGGCGCATCCTCGCCCGCCGCGCGCGGGTGCCGGGCGGAGAGGTGGACATCGTCGCCCGCCGCCGCCGGACCCTCGCTTTCGTCGAGGTGAAGGCGCGCGCGAGCGAGGAAGCGGCGGCTTTCGCGCTCGACGAATGGCGCCTGCGCCGCGTCGTCACCGCCGCCGAGCGGCTGGCTCCTCGCTACATGCGCAGCGGCGACGATGTACGCATCGACGCGCTGTTCCTCGTCCCACGCCGCTGGCCCAGGCACCTCGCCAACGTCTGGCAAGGTGACAGCAGCAGCCGGCGTTACTAGAGGCGCTTGGCCATGAGCCTTCATGTCGCCGTGCAGATGGACCCGCTCGAGCGGATCAACATCGCCGGCGATTCCACCTTCGCGATCATGCTGAAGGCGCAGGAGCTTGGGTACGCGCTCTATCATTACGCGCCCGAAGACCTGAGCTACGCCGAGGGGCGGGTGTGGACGATGGGCTATCCCGTCACGGTTCAGCGGATCGAAGGCGATCACTACCGCTTTGGCGAGCCGCGCATCCTCGATCTCGGCAAGGATGTCGACGTCGTCCTCATGCGGCAGGACCCGCCGTTCGACCTCGGCTACATCACGGCGACCCACCTGCTGGAGCGGATCCGCGGCGAGACTCTTGTAGTCAACGACCCCGGAAGCGTCCGCGATGCGCCGGAGAAGCTGTGGGTGCTCGACTTCGCTCAATTCATGCCGCCGACCGCGATCACCCGCTCGCTCGGCCTCGCCCGAAAGTTCCTCGCCGAGCACGGCGAGATCGTACTGAAGCCGCTGCACGGCTTCGCCGGCGGATCGGTGTTCCGGATCGGTCCGGACGGCCGCAACCTCGCCTCGCTGATGGAGCTCTTCAACCGCACCTATCGCGAGCCGCACGTCCTTCAGAAATTCATCCCGGAGATCGCCGACGGCGACAAGCGAATCGTGCTCGTCGACGGCGAGGTTGCGGGCGCGATCAACCGAATTCCGGGCGAAGGCGAAATCCGTTCCAATCTCGCGGTCGGCGGCAAAGCCGCAAAGGCGGACCTCACCTCCCGCGAGCGGGAAATCTGCGCCGCGCTGCGGCCAGAGCTCACGAAACGCGGCCTGATCTTCGTCGGGATCGACGTGATCGGCGGCCAGTGGCTGACCGAGATCAACGTCACCTCGCCGACGGGAATCGTCGCAATCGACCAGTTCAACGGCACCGATACGCCGGCGCTGATCTGGCAGGCGATCGAGCGGCGCGTCGGCCGGCACGCAAACTAGCTCCATTTCGGCGCACCATCCCTCGCAAGACCTTCATCCGGAACGGTTATTTAGGAGTCGGTTTACCGGCGCGCCCTAGCCGTTTGCGTTGTCGCGGCACGCCGGCCACCCCACTAGTCTGCGTGCCGCGGCTTCCGGTTTCCATTTCCACTTGCCGTGGCAGCCCACGGCATTGCTGAGCCTCTGCTCAGGCGCGGGGGTGGGCGTGGCGGTAGACGTCGAGAAGGCGCGCCGCGTCCACCGCCGTATAAATCTGGGTCGACGACAGGCTCGCATGGCCAAGCAACTCCTGGAGCGCCCTCAAGTCCGCGCCGCGCGCCAGCAGGTGCGTTGCGAAACTGTGGCGAAGCGCATGCGGAGTCAGCGTGTCGGGAAGCCCCAGGCGCCGCCGCGCCGCGGCCACCGAGCGCCGCACCAGGTCCGGGTTGAGCGGTCCGCCGCGAGCGCCGACGAACAGCGGCCCATCCCCGCTTATCGGATAGGGACATTGACGCACATAGTCGTCGATCGCTTCCCGCACCGCCGGCACCACCGGAACGACGCGGGTCTTCGACCTCTTGCCGGTCACTCGGATGGTCTGGCCGATCGGCAGGACCGCGGCGGTCAGCGACAGCGCTTCGGCCACCCGCAGCCCCGCGCCATAGAGAAGCAGGAGGATGGCGAGGTCGCGCGCCCCGATCCACGGTTCGCTCGCGGCCTCCGCGGCATTCTCGGCCAGCTCGACCGCTTCCTCCGGCGCTGCCGGCCTCGGCAGCGTTCGCGGGCGTTTCGGGGCGCGGGTCCTTGGCAGTTGCGCGCGCTGCCCCTGCTGCTCCGCCGCGTAGGACAGAAAGGCGCGAACGCCCGAGAGCTCGCGCGCTGCGGACGACGCTCCGAGCCCCTCTCCCCGCCGATCTGCAAGGAATGCGCGAAGGTCGGCGGCGCTGAGGTCGAGCAGCCCAGGCGCGGCGATTTCCTCGCCCCGGTACCGCCCGAGGAACTGGATCAGCCGGTGCGCCGTAGCGACATAGGCGCGCACTGTGTGCGCCGAACGGCGGCGGTCATGCTGAAGGTAAGAAGCCCACTGCGCCGCCAGCGCCTGGGCCGGGTGAGTCAGGCCTGCGGGTGAATCAGCCACTTGCGGATGATAACCGCAAGCGTCCGCCCTAGGAACATCAGCAATTCGGATCCGTGGCGCGCGTCGAGATTGAGCTCCGCGCGCTGGCCGAGCGCGAGCAGGCCCGCCGGCAGAGGCGGCTCGCAATCGATGCGGATGAGCGCCTCGGCCCGGATGAGATCGCATGCCGGTCCGAACAACGGGTGTCCGCGCTCGACCTTGCGCATTTCAACGCCGTCGATCCCGTCGATCGCCCGGCGAAGGATCGCCGGATCGACCGACTGGATACCGCTGCCGTCCGCACGAAAGCCCTTGTCGCCGACGATCAGCGACAGCGCGACGGCATCGATCCCGAGGATCAGGGGCCATTCCTGGGTGACGACGTGGAGCAGCCCTTCGACGCCGTCGGCCTCGATTGCTGCAAGCACGGCTTCGTGGATCGAGGCGACCGCGCCCGAATGGCCGCGGGCGAAAGCGATCAGGTCCTGGTTGGCTTCCTGCGCCTCGCCAAGGCGCTCGCGCAGGTGGGCCACAGCCCGTTCTTCGAAGGGGATTACTGTCGCCATTCCGACCGAGGATACGCCCGCAGCGGTTAATTTCCTACAACGCGGAGGGCGCGGATTCTCCCGCGCCCAAAACAAAGGCGGCGGCGCCTTTCGGCACCGCCGCCCGTAAGCAAACTAAGTAACGCGACTTAGTTCAGGCTGTTCGACACGTTGTTGAACGTGCTGTTCAGCTTGTTGCCGATGCCCTGCATCGCGCCAATCGCCGCAACGGCGATGAGAGCCGCAATCAGCCCGTATTCGATGGCCGTCGCGCCCTTGTTATTTTTGATCAGCTTGAGAAACTTGCTCATGGTCTTCGCTCCTTGGTTCCAAGTGAGGCGTTGCCGCCCCGACCTGCGAGGTCCATTCCGCAGGATGCCATGGAATTACCGCTCGACCGGTTGAGAAAGTCTTACCCCCGAGGGTTGCTCAAAGGTTAATTGTACCTCGTCAAGCTTTTGAGCTCAGGCGATTTTCTGTCCGCTCGCCTGCCAATCCTTAAGGAAGCTGGCGATTCCGGCGTCGGTCAGCGGATGCTTGAACAGCTGCCAGATGATTTTGGGCGGCGCGGTGATCACGTCGGCGCCAATCTTTGCCGCCTCGAGTACGTGGATGGGACTACGCACCGATGCGACCAGGATCTGAGTCCCGTAATCGTAATTGTCGTAGATCAGCCGGATGTCGGCGACCATCTCCATTCCGTCGAAGCCGACATCGTCGTGGCGGCCGACGAACGGCGATATGAAGGTCGATCCCGCCTTGGCAGCGAGCAGCGCTTGCGGCGCCGAGAAGCACAAGGTGACGTTGACCATCGATCCGTCGGACGTGAGGGCCTTGCATGCCTTGAGGCCGGCCGGCGTCAGCGGGACCTTGATCGCGATATTGTCGCCGATTTTGCGAAGCACCTCGGCCTCGCGCATCATCCCCTCATAATCGAGCGCGACGACTTCGGCCGATACGGGACCGCTGACCACGGAGGCGATCTCGCGCACCACTTCGAGGAAGTTGCGGCCGGACTTCTGGACCAGCGACGGATTGGTGGTCACGCCGTCAAGCAGGCCGGTGTCGGCGAGCTCGCGGATATCGGCGATTTCGGCAGTGTCAGCGAAGAATTTCATGGCGGGTTTGCCTGACGTGCGGCTTTGGTCGATGGGCCGGCCATAGCCGGTGAAACCGGACGCGTCATCCGATTCAGGAGCAGCCGATGAGCGAGCATGTGCGGGTGGAGAAACAGGGGCCGCTGCTTTCGATCACGCTCGCGCGGCCGGAGCGGCGAAACGCGATCACCGTCGGGATGTACGGTGCGCTCGCCGATGCCGTTGAGCAGGGCGCCGCGGACGAAACCGCCCGCGCGATCCTCTTCCGCGGAGAGGGCATGGACTTTGCCGCCGGCAATGACCTCGCGGACTTCCTCGAGGCTCGGCCCGGCGGCGGCGAGGAGATCGCGGTCTGGCGTTTCCTTCGCGCGCTCGTCGCCTGCGAGGTGCCGCTGATCGCCGCCGTTCACGGCAATTGCGTCGGGATCGGCACGACCATGCTACTCCATTGCGACCTGGTGATTGCCGAAAAAGGCACGCGCTTCTCGCTTCCCTTCGTCGACCTTGGACTCGTGCCGGAAGCGGCGAGCTCGTTGCTCCTGCCGCGCCTCTCCGGGAGGCGCATCGCGGCAAAGGCCCTGCTGCTCGGCGAGCCGTTCGGGGTCGAGGAAGCGCTGTCGATCGGCCTCGTCAGTCACATGGCTGCCGAAGGCAATCTCGAACAGCTTGTGGGAGAGGTCGTCGACCGGCTCCTCTCCAAGCCCGCGGCCGCTCTCCGCGAAACGCAGCGGCTGCTGCGTCACGGATCGAGCGAGGAGACCATGGAGCGGATGAAGCTCGAAAGCGGGATTTTCGCGCGGTGCCTCGCCTCACCCGAGGTCAAGCAGGCGATCCACGCCTTCTTCGCGAAACGGGCGGAGAAGCCGCAACCTTAGGTGCCGGCAACCCAGACGCGCTTTGAGCGGGTGACGTTGATCGTCGGCCCGGGGAAGAACAGGAGGCTCGTCGCCTGCGTATAGGTGACGGTCAAGTCGTAAAACCTGCCCGTGCTGCCGTCAGTCTGGAGCGTCGGCGTATTGGCATTGAACGTGCCCGGTCCGACGCCGTACACCGCCGCGAGAACCTTGTCGTGCACCTGTTGTCCGGTCGGGATCGTGCATCCCGAAGTGCTCGGATTGAGGCACAGGGTGGCATAACGCGCGCCCTGGCCAAGCGCCTGCTGGATGCCGGCCATCGCTCGGTAAACTTCGCCGAGCTGGATGAACATGTACAGCATGACGATGAGCACCGGCAGCGCCAGTGCCATCTCGACGGCGGCGACGCCGTCCTGGTCCCGGACAAGACGCCTGCGAATCATTTCGTGCGTACTCCGGCCGTCGCCGAAAGGTCGTAGCCGCCGTCCGACGAATTGAAGCCAAAGAAGTGCACCGGGAAGAGCGGCGAATATTTGTCGGTAACGGTGACCGAGATGTACCTCGCCTCCTTGGTCGATCCCGCAGCGCAGGTGAAGGCGTCGAAGGTCGTCGCATCGGTCGCCGTGTTGGTCGTCAGATTGCCCGACGCGTCCGTGCACTCCTGGCGGAAGGTCACCGTCACGTTGTTGGTCGTGATCGGCGTGTTCTTGCAGGTCCCGTCGGCGTTCACGCCATCGACCTGATCGCAGGCTTCGGTCTTGAGCGTATCCTCAACCGTCGACAGCTGGGTCGTCTGCATGACCTTTTCGATCGCGCGCTGGGCCGCCTGCTCGAGCGCCAGCTTGCGGCTGAACGCATTGCTCATGTCGACGATTCCGATGGTCATCAGCGCGAACACCGGCGCCACGAGCGCGAGCTCGATGACCGCGGCGCCGCGCTCGTCGCGGCCGAGTCCGGGAAGTCGCAAATGCCTCATCCGACCAGCCTCACCATGCGCACGCTCGCGTTGCTCGGAAGCCCTTCGGAGCTGCAGTCCGCGAGGCTCTTGAACTTGTTGCTGGTGCCGCTGTTGCCGGTGAAGGTGATGCGCTTGGCGACGAACATGGTGCAGGTCGCGGTCGTCGTCCCGGTACCGTTGTACCAGACCTCCTGGTTGGGGAAATAGACCGCGCCCGTGATCACCGACGCCGAATTGCCGTTGATCGTGTTGCAATTGCCCGTGCACGTCGTCGATCGGCGATCCTGCATGATCGCGATGCCCTTATACGTCCCGGTCGTCGGCGCCGTGATGTTCACGTTCGCCGTGGCGTTCGTGGTCAATTGGCCGATCGTCGCGGTCGACGAGCCGCTGGAGTTCGTCAGCACGATCGTACAGCTTGAGCAATTGAACGTCCCTTTGAAGTCCACTCCGCCGCCATTGATATAAATCGGCCCCGAGTAGCTTGCCGGGATGTTGAGCGTCTGGTTCGGTCCCACCGAAAGTGACGAGAAGCAATTCGTCCCGCTGGCCAAGGAGCCGAAGTCCGTGTTCGGCGTCAGCGCGCTCGAGGTGCAATGCATGTCGGCCGGATCGGGGTTCACGTTCGCATAGGGGTCGTTGAGCGCAGGCGAATAAGGCCGATAGGCGTTCACGGTGAAGTTGTTCGACTGCTGAATGCCGCCGACCCCTCCGACCGAATTGGCGGTGACCGCCGCGCTGCCCCGGCCGATGGCGGAGTTCGTGCCCGACGTGTTGCTGAAGATGTCGCAGTCCGGCATCTCGACCGCGGCGTTTCCGCTGAAGGTGACACCCGTGGTCGAGGTGGTGTCCAGCGCCTCGATGCACGCGTCGCCGCCCGCTGGAATGCTCGCCGCGGTGGCAGTCGCGGTGATGGTCGGCGGAGTGTGCAGGAAGAACGAGCTGAACGGAAGCCGCTGCTGGATCGCGATGGTCACCGTGACCTGGTCGGTCTCGACGCCCGAATCCGCGGGAAAAACGAGCGTGCACTTGCCGCTGCAGTTCGGATTGCCCGTCTTCAGGCCATAAAAGGTGTGCAGGTTGAGGGTCAGGTCATGAGAGACGGTCGAGTCCACGGTGGTGGTCGCCCCGTTGGCGCTCTCCCGCTCGTAAACGCCGGCGATTGCCGCCGAGTCCGCTGCGCGCTGCAGCTGGCGCTTCCACAAGGTCCACTGGATGGTGTCGGTGGCGAGGCCCGCCGCGCCCACGACCATTGGCAAGGCCGCGCCCGCGATGACGAGGGCATTGCCTCGCCGATCACGCCACAGCTTTTTCAGGAATTTGAACATCTCAACCCCAGCCGATGAATGCGCATACGCAGCGCTCTACGGCCCACACGGTAAGCGAACCGTTCAGGGCCGTGGTTAATGGGGTTTCACCATAAGCCCCATTCCGGAGCGAACTTGTATCGTCGTGTCTTATATCTATAATACAGTGGAGGCCTGCGTAGCGTTGACCGGCTTTGCGCCGCGCCGCACAAAGGCGGAGAAAGGATTTTGAGCCATGGCCACCGAACCGGCGCCCGAGACCGAAACCGCGACCAAGACGAAGCTGAAGCTCGATCCGCCCGAAGCGCTTCAGCCCGTCGCGCCCGCTGAGGCTGCCGGCCTCGTGCCGCTCAAATCCGAAGAGACGAGCGAGCTCGACAAGCGCGTCGCCCAGTTCGTCGACGAGCTGACGAAGCTGGACTCGAACAGCCCCGAATTCGGCAAGAAGGTCGACCAGCTGACGGCGATGGGCCGCAAGGAGATCGCTGAAGCGGCCGGCGCCTCGAATCGGTTCCTCGACCGGCCGGTCAAGGCGATCGACAAGGATACCGGCATCGGCGCGGACCTGGTCGAACTTCGGCGAACCGTCGAATCCCTCGACCCCAAGGAGGCGACGAAGACCAGGAAGCTGCTCGGGATCATCCCGTTCGGCAACCGCATCGACCGTTATTTCGACAAGTACCGGAGCTCGCAAACGCACATTCAGAAGATCCTCGGCAGCCTCGCGGACGGCAAGGACGAGCTGCTGATGGACAATGCGGCGATCGACACCGAGCGCGCGAACCTGTGGAAGACGATGCACAAGCTCGAGCAGATGGTGCAC